>JBDNDI010000160.1:0-6370 GCA_046719195.1 Spirochaetales bacterium
GCGAGGCAAATGCTAAACATCTAGCCATATTTGCTAAGAGTTATTGATCCTTTTGTGCTATACTTTTATTTAGAATGAACCTAAATCGCCAACGAATAGGTCTAGCAGTATTTTGTATTTTTCTTTTCCTGTTCAGTGCTTTTACCCTAGACTCGGTTAGCAGCTTAGAGTTTCGAGAAGATTCTTTTTACTTTTTTTACGATGTTCTCTGGTTAGGTAACTCGGATAAGGATAGCGCCCCTTCTCCCCTAATCGGAGTTGTAGGGGGAGGATGGCGATTTTTTCTTTCGGAAAGCTTTGCCATTGAACCGGAAATCGGATTTTATGGTGCCGAATATTTTTATCGGGAAGGGAAAGCGTATCCGGCAGAAATTGAGTATGCGGATGCGGTAGGTGTTTTAGGGGTTCTAATCTCCCCTTTAATCTATTACCGCTATACCCTCCGTCCCGGATCGTTATTCTTACATGGAGCATTGGGGCCTACCCTTTCTTTTAAAATTCCTCTTGTTCCCCACGGAAACGCCCCTAGTTCTGAAGTAGCTAACTATTTTCTAAGCGGGGGAAGGTTCTTTTATTTTGAACTACGAAGCACCCTAGATTGGAGCATTACAAACGCCTTAGGACTTACCGTACGTCTACGCTCGGTGTTACCTACCTTTCAACTCTGGAACGGAGAACCCTTTTATGACCAACTGTTTCTCGGCGGGGGTGTGGCTCTTCGAATTAGCTATTAACCAGATTACCTAGACTTGGTTCTAGCGGATTAGGTATAGTGGGTTGATTATAGGGGCTGGGGTGTAGCCGAGCAGGCCTAACGGAATTATTTTAGAAGTTTGGTTATAGCGACCCGGGGGAAAAGGGACTTAAATATTCCGGCATTCTTCTTCCGGACGAAGTTCGCTCGCTTTATCCGCTACCCAATAGGAAACAAAAGAAGCCGATAGTATATCGAGAAAAGCCCCTAAACTAATCAGGATAGGCATAATGGGACCTAAAATTAAGTATCCCTCCTCTAATCCCCTTCCAAATAGTCTGCTGAGTAAAAGGATAGCCACAAGGGCACCTGTCCCGGGGGCTGCCCACAGGGATACTGAAATAAGAAGTGCGAGAAACATTACCCCTAGGGTTTGCAAAAGCCCTAGCTCAAGACTAGAATAGGAACGGAAGATAAACAGAAAAGAAACAAGGGTTATTAAGGCTGTACCACTTCGAGAGAACACAAGTACTATAGGGTTGGAAACTGCTCCGCTTTTACGGGTAAGGCCTAACATCTCATGTCCATGTCTAGCCAATTGCCCGTATGCCCATAGCACATCCCCTGAAACAATAGCAGCTATTCCCGGGCCGATCTGGGCAAACAACCATCGGAAGGGTTTTCGTTTTTGATGGATGAGGTAGAATAAAACTGGAAATACAATTAAGGAAATGATTACCGTAAGCACCGTAAGGTGAAGCAGAAAGGAATGATAAATGCGAAGATCTTGTACCTTCCGTAGAGTAAAAACAAGAGAGGAAGAAATAAAAATAAGAGGAATATAGAGAAACTCTGTTAAAAATAAATTCATATGCCAGAAAAGCCGACTTAAAGAATCGAATAATTCCACAATGGGTCGGGCTGCTTGTCTGTTAAAGGTAAGGTTTACGCCTAATAGAAAAGATAGAACTAAAATAGGAACAAGATAGTCTCCCCCTTCGATAAAAATTGTAAAAGCATTGACAGGAAAAATACGTAACACCAACTCACTTAGGGAGGGTACCTGTACGGTGAGGGGAAGAGTAGAGAGAATAGGGAGCCGGCTAGGAGATAGGATCCCTATATAGACAACACCTAAGATCATCAGGCATACACTCAAAGCACAGCCATACAGGATACTCTTCCCTAAGGTGAGGATTAATTTTTTATGAAGACGAAGTTCAAATATTCCCATAAAAAAAGAAAAGAATATAGTGGGGACCACCAAATATCGCCCTATTTGAAGGAACAAGCGAGCTAGAAAGCTAACACCTGTAGCCCCTGCGCTTTCAGGTGGTAAGTAAAAGCCAACAAGGCTTCCTAATAGCATCCCTAAACAAAGTTTCAGCCAAATTTTCATGCTATTAACTCCCGATCAAGATCTTCCGAAAGACCAAAAACTACTTTTGCCGGAGTATTTATTCCATTTGCCCAAAGTCTTATCTACCCGTTGTTCCAACGAAAAAAGGTGGGAAATAAAATCCTTTATATCTGAAGTTTGAGAATGAAAGCCTCTAAGAGCAAAAGGTTCGTTCTGGTAGTGGTTAAATAAGGCGCTACCTAAACCTTTGAAAAAAGCACTTGTACTTAAACCTAAAGGAGAAAGGGAAGGGTAGGACTCCTGTAAAATAAAAGTGAGGATTCCTTTTTTTCTCCGTTGAAAGTGGAGCAATAATTCTTTGACAAAAAACAGGTATCCTTTAACCCAATGATCCAGTACTCGCTCTGTTTCTACAACAGGTATCTCGTGCAAGGGCCTTCCATCTTCCGGGGGCTGGTAAATTAAAAAAACTTCTTTCAGTTCTGAAACCACAGAAAAGACCTCTAATAACAAGTTCTTGGCAGAAAGGGCAGAGGACTTGTTCCACCGAAAGTATTGGAGCATCTCGGCCCAATCCTCTTCTATCACGGGATGCTCAGCTTCAGGGTCTAAAGCTGCTGCAATGTTGTATTGGCGGGATAGACTCTGATTAAGCAGTTCAGTGTATAACTCTCCCGCAGTACCGGCAATAAGAATTGTTGTTTCCATGGACTAAGCCATCCTACTGTATCTAGGTTGGATTGACAATCCAGGAAAGCAGGCTATCCACACGATAATGAGAAGAGGGTATACCTTGCTGCCATACGTAAGCCCACCGGCACTGCTCCCTTTGCTGAGTCAAATCCTGGAAAAGCTGCTGGAGCAAATCCATCCACAGACAAAAATCTAAAAAGCTTTCCAAATGATAGTAGGTTACCCCCTCAAAAGTGTTTACCCCGCAGAAACCTGCTATATCGGGGTCCGAAAGAAGGTCTTGTAAGAGCCGGGCTGCCCTCAGGTACAGATCTTTCTCTGTACACTCAGCTTTCCACCATTGTTCATGAGTTAAGAGTATCTTTATCAACAATATATACTTAGGTATCTGCTCTCCCGTAATCCCCTGCTCCTGTAAGAATTTTTTCATTAAATCTTCTAGACCCCATTCCTCTAGCAAACTTCGAGCGACATCCGAAGCACCGTTCTCCCCGTTGCTTTGCAGAACCCCTAACCCTCGAACCGCTGCCCACAAAAATATCACCGCAGGAGGAAAGGTGCCTGTTTCAGGGCTTGCCTCAGATATTGTTTCCGAGTTTGCCTCAACACCGAGGAGAAATGGCTCCGATTCTCTTACCTTGTCTAAGAACTTTACCGCCCTTTCTAGGAAGGATTCCTGGAGCTCCCCACCTCCTTGAAGACGATTTGCCTCTTGTAGAAATTCTTTATACCGGCTTACCCAGGGTTTTGCGGTGTCTATCTTTGCAGTTCCTTCTCCAGGTCTTGCTTGGATAGTACGCCTCTGATCCTTTAATACTCCGGATTTCCAATGCGGGTATCCCTCCCCCAAGAGAGCTTTAAATCTTCGGTACAAAGGAGCGTACACAAGTTCCCGTAAACTTTGCTCTATACTGGGAGTTCCCCTACCCCCTAAGTTCTGGAACAGGCGGGAAAACTTACCCGATTCTCCGTCGTATACTTCATAGAAATCGAGAAATACCTGGGACTCGTATCCCCGTAACTGTACGTATAACCCTTTTTCATAGAGCTCCTTTCCCTCCCGGATAAACCATAAGTTACTTCTCTGCTCCCGGAAAATGCAGTACCAACCTGGTTCTCCGTGGATACACAATCCTTCTGCTATGGTTTTTTGAACCAAAACCTTTCCTCCATTTTCGTCTTTTTCTGCATACGCCGCAGAACGATAAATCCAACCCGCTGCAGGAGAGAGGGAATTGTTGTACAATACTAGAGCTGCCTCCTGGTTTTTCCGGTTGGAGAAGGCAAACACATTTTCGTTCACCTTGCCATCCGCCTGAAACAGATCGTACAAGAGAAAGTTTTCTACCTCGGCAAATAAGTACCTGCGCTTTAAAAGAGGGAAAATTTCCCGTTCGTGCCGCTCAATTAAAGCTTGATTAGGAACTTCATCCCAATAGGCTCGCTTATACTCCATCCCGTATTTTTCCCGGAAGCCTTCAATTTGCCCATGGCCAAACATAGGCAGGCCGGGTAAGGTAACCATTAAAGTACAAACACCGAAGTATTTGTCACCCTCTCCAAACTGGGCTATAGCTGTCTCTTCGTCCGGGTTATTCATAAAATTCACAAAGCGTTTCAGAATATTTCTATCGAACTCCTGAGTATTTTTAATGGTCCAGCGGTATTTTGCATTTTCTTCTGCCTTCAGCATGTTCATAAAGGCACTGTTGTATACCCGGTGCATTCCTAAAGTCCGCACAAAGTACCCTTCCATCATCCAGAAAGCTTCGGCGAGCAATAAGGTATCAGGGCACTCCCGGGCAGCCCGGTCTACCACCTCGCGCCAGAACTCAGTTGGGAAGTGCAGGTTAAACTCTTCCTTGGTCATCCCAAACTCAGCCCGGGAAGGGATGTCGCCACCGGAACCCGGTTCTGGAAACCACAACCGCTGATAATGTCGTTTGGTAAGGGTCATAGCAGCGTCAAAACGAATTATGGAAAAATTGCGGGCCACATGGAGAATGGTTTGAATCACCGCTTCCCGCAAATCAGGAAGTAAGAAGTTCAGTTGGGCAGTATCGTTCCAGGGCATGTGAGTCCCATCGTTCCCATGGTAGATGTACCGAACCTCTCCACTTGGCCAATGCACCCGTTTAAACACCACCGCTGCATCGGTCCGGTTGTAGTAGTGATCTTCTAGAAAAATTCCTACATCCGGGTGATGAGAAAGATTCTCGCCAGTAAAGGTGTAGGAAGGGAAGGGCGGATGGTGGGTTTGAATAAACCACTCCGGGTGTTCTATAACCCAACGACTGTCGATGCCTGTATGGTTGGGCACCATATCACTGGCTAGTCGGATGCCCCTTCTCCAGGCCCGGCGTTTTAGGTCTTCCAAAGCTGACCAGCCCCCCAAGCTCCAGGCAACTTCGTACTCATGAAGCGCGTAAGCCGAGGCTTCGGCATCCGGGTTACCGCAGAGTTCCTTAATTCTTCGGGATGCCCGGCTTCGCTCCCAAATCCCAATAAGCCACAGCCCATTTATTCCCCGCTGGGATAGCCAATCTAACTCTTCATCGGGAATGGCATCTAAGGTACGGATATTTCTGCCATACTTTTTTGAGAGTTGATCTAACCATACAAGAGTGCTCTTGGCAATTAACACTAAGCAAGGCATCCAATCCCGGTCAGGGCTGAACCGTTCTATTTCTTCTTCCTCGTAGCCAGCGCCTGTGTACTGATAGACTTGTAAAGGTGCAGGACCGAATCCCCGGAGTTTTGTTTCTTCCCGAATGAAATCCATGCCCCGGAGAAGTCTTTCCAGGAAACTACCCAGGAGCAATCCCCAGCGAGTACGGATATATTCAAGTTGCCCGGAAAGGGAGTACGGACTTGCTTTTATGGGGGACTGAAGCATTTCTATTAAGGGTTGGGAATCAGGGCCAAAAGGAGGTGTAGTCTGGAAAAAGGCCTCTAACTCCCGGATAAGCCGCAGGTAAGCGGTTTCTTTACGTAGGGATTCATCATCAAAAAGGTCTTTAAAAGGGGAAAAGGCTGGATTTTCATTAGCTAACCAGAGAAGCATGAGTTCTTCTAAAGCAGTTTGATAGTTAGATACTCCTTCATCGGTACCTTGCAGATACTCCTCAGCGGTCTTTTTACCCTGATATACACCTAAAGGAGGAAAATCATTTACAAACTGTTCAAGAGCTTTCTTTACGTTGGGTTTACTTAGCTGCTTCTCTAACTTTTCTAGAGCCTGACTCATGATTTCTTGCCCATACTGTCGGAGATACAGGGTAACCACATAATGAAGGATTTCATCGATCAGCCCCATAGCATTTAGGTCACCGGCCCGAACCGAGCGTTCCGGATAAAGAGAGGCTTCGCGAACCCGGTTCATAGTGCGGGCAAACACGCGAACCGCAGCAAAATTGGTGAAAATTACATTTCCCCTAGAGGAGAATAATTCTTCGCTACATTGGTATTTTTCCCGAGAGGCACGGGAAATATGAAACTCTTTCTTCGCCAATCCCTTTTGCAACAAGAACAAATATGGAAATGAATGGAAAGGAATTTCACTCTCTACTTTACTTAATCTTACAAACAGCATGGAGCCGACCTCCTTAGGAAAATGGTTTTTC
>JBDNDI010000161.1:0-6315 GCA_046719195.1 Spirochaetales bacterium
ATTTAAATCATCAAAGATTCGTATATCCCAGTCTTATAAATATTCACGATCACTTGAGGGGTGATTATTTACCTAGAGTAGGACCTCCTCCGGGAACTTATTATTTAAATTGGTCTGAATGGGATAGGGATCTTAAGTCTTCCCCTGTGTTTCAGGAACGAGCTAATATTTCCTTAATGGATGCATATTTATTAGGGGCCTACAAAAATCTTTTTTCCGGAGTGTGCACAGTAAACGATCACTTTCCCCATGAGTTTAATGAGATCTTTCTTCGCCGCTTGCCCATTCGAGCTATTAGAGAGTACACCCTTGCTCACGAATGTTCCTCCTTTGATCTAAAATGGGGGGACGGAATCTTTATTGAACACCGGAGAGCCCTAAAGAGAAATCATCCTTTTATTACCCATTTGGAAGAAGGTTTCGATGAAGAATCCCAAAGGGGAATTGAAATTTTAATGGAACATAAGGCCCTAGACTCCCATGCAGTACTTATCCACTGTATCGGCTTTACGGATGAAGATATTCGTCGGGTACAAGCTGCAGGAGCTCATGTAGTCTGGTGCCCTGCTTCGAATATGTTTATGTTCAACGTAACCTGTAAAATTCGAAAACTGTTAAAAGCGGGGATCAATGTAAGTCTAGGGACAGATTCTACCCATACCGGATCGGTGAATCTTTTGGAAGAGCTACGGTTTGCCCGCACCTTATACAGAAATCTGTATGGAGAAGATCTATCCCCCAAGATTCTTTACAAAATGGTTACAGAAAACCCTGCCCATGCTCTCCGGGTGTCCTCCTCTCTGGGTACCTTAGAGGAAGGGAAAATTGCAGATTTATTAATAACCCACAGAATAGTAGAGGATCCTTTCGAAAATCTGCTTAAGATAAAACTAGAAGATATTGAGTTGCTAATTCTTTCCGGCGCCCCGATCTATGGGACAGAGGAATTTATGGATCTTTTCGCAGATAATGAAAAGGTTTATACTAGAATAAAGATGAAAGGTACTACTAGAAAAGTAGTGGGGGAACCAAAAACTCTACTAGAGCGCATTCGAAAGCAGGTGGGATTTAAAAAGGTACTAGACTATATGCCATTGGATTAGAAACGGGAAATGTAACCGAGGAGACTATGGCACCGAAAGCAATGACCTTCAAAGCAAACTCAGTTATCTATTTTAAGGGTGACTTGAGTGACAAAATCTATATCCTTAAATCGGGAAAAGTAAGCATGAACTCCGAGGATATAGAAACAGGCCAAGAAGTCCGAGATCTAATTCAAACAGGAGAGTTTTTCGGTGTAAAATCTGCCTTGGGTAAGTATCCCCGAGAAGAGAGTGCGGTTGTCCTTAGTGATGCGGAGGTTATTCAGTTCACGGTACCTGAGTTTGAACAATTTGTTGCACAGAACACCCGGGTTATAATGAAGATGCTGAAGGTCTTTTCAAACCAGTTACGGAGGATCCATGCGCGGGTGAGCAGTCTACTAGTAACCGAAGAAAAGACAGATCCAGAAAGCGGTCTATTTGGAATTGGCCAATACTATTTAAATAAAAAAATGTATGCCCAGGCCTTATATGTCTTTCGCAGGTATTTAACCTATTATCCTTCGGGAAAGTTTGCTAGAGAAGCTGCAAACAATATTGCTATTGCCGAGCAATACGCACAAAAGTACGGCCAAGGAAAAGGACCCGAGGTACAACAGGACCGGCCTATCCCTGCTTCCCAAGCAGCCCCACGGGCTGAGCTTTCCGATGTAGCCAAAGTTTATTACAATGGAGTGAGCCTGTTTGGCCAAAACAAATTTCAAGAAGCTTTGGAAGAGTTTAAAAGGGTTATAGAGCAGAAACAGGATGAAGAATACACAGTAAAATCCCTTTTTGAAGTCGGGAGATGTTTGTTTCAATTAAAACAATATGACCAGGCTATCCGTCAATTTACAGGTTTAATTCAAAAGTATCCGAAACTGCCGGATCTACCGGAAGCGCTATATTATATTGGTCAGTGTTATGAAGAAAAAGGTGAGGGTGATCGGGCTATGGGTTTTTACAAGAAAATTCTTAGCATGACTACAGAAGCAGATCCGGTTCAGCGAAAGGTTAAAAAAGCTTTGCGTGGGTTGGAGGAAAAGTCTAAATGAACTTGAATCTATCCGCCTTCGAACGGTTTGCAGTGCGTTTTCAAAAAGGAGATATCATCTTCGTAGAATTTGAACCCGGAGATAGTTTTTATCTAATTCAATCCGGTAGAGTGCAGATTTCCAAAATTATGGGAAATATAGAAAAAACCCTGGATATCCTATATCCCGGTGAAGTTTTTGGCGAAATGGCTATCTTGGAAGAAGCCCCCCGATCTGCCAATGCTATAGCTTTAGATAATGTAAAAGCTCTTGAGTTTAACCGGGCAAATTTTGAAATTCTTATGCGAGGTAATCCGGCCATTGCAATGAAATTACTCAAGCTGTTTTCCAAACGGATCTATGACCAGAGACGCCGGTTTATGATTTTAACCTTGGATGATATCCAAGCCCGGGTTATGGATGTGTTCCTTATGCTAGCTGAAACCGATTCTTCGGGACAGCAGGAAGGGGAAAAGAGAGAGTTTAAAACTACTATAGATGATATTGCTCATTGGGCCGGCCTACCTACAGAAAAGTGTAGGGAGGTAATAAATCATTTTATGAATCAAAGACGAATCGAAGTCTATCCGGATAAAATAATTGTAAAAAACCTGAATGAGTTCGCCCGTTTCGTAAACTCTAGACGCAAGAACCTAGCAACGTAAACGATTGCCTCTTACTTTTTGCAGAGGGGAGTTCTTTTGGCAAAGGGAAAACCTCGGTATCAATGGAAGACTCAACGCCATTTAAACCGTTACAGAGAAATCATTTCGGTTTTAGTAAAATACGGTTTTAGGGATATTCTTCAGCACCCTAAGGTACTAGTGCATCCTTCCAACGTTATACGCAATTTAAAAATATCCCGATGGGAACGGGTACGTAAGGTACTGGAGGAACTAGGTATCACCTTTATTAAGCTAGGGCAATTATTAAGTAATCGACCCGATCTGTTACCGGCCGAGCTGATTGAAGAGTTAGAAAAATTACAATCTGAAGTACCCCCTTTCCCCACACAAGAGGCCATTGCTTTAATTGAAAAAGAGTATCAAGTACCTTTAGAAAAGCGCTTCCTAGAGTTCTCTCAGGAACCGATTGCAGCCGCCTCAATTGCCCAGGTACACACCGCCACTCTTCGTTCAGGGGAACAGGTAGTGGTAAAAGTACAGCGTCCCGGACTCGAAGAAATTATACGGACGGATCTCGAAATTATCAAAACTTTTGCTCACCTATTACAAGGTTTATTTCTGAAATCTGAAATCATCAATCCTTTGTCAATAATAGAAGAGTTTGGCCGTTCCCTTGAACGGGAGATCGATTTTTGGGTAGAAGCTGCCCATATGCAACGGTTTGCCGATTTGTTTATGGACAATCCTAACGTGTATGTCCCTCGCGTTTACAAAGAATTTACCACCCGAAAAATCCTCGTAATGGAGCGCATTCAAGGGATTCGGGTTACCGACATACCGGCTTTGATAGCTGCCGGGAACGACCCCAAAAAGATTGCCCGAAATGGGGCAGCTATAGTTCTTGAACAAGTGTTTCGACATGGCTTTTTCCATGCGGATCCTCATCCCGGAAACATGTTTGTGTTAGAAAACAACCGGATTTGTTTTCTTGACTTCGGCATGATGGGGGTAATTTTGCCAAGGCACCGGGAAATCATTAATGAAATTATGGTAGCCATGATCGACCGAGATGAACGGCGCATGGCTAGAGGGCTTTTAGAACTTGCAAGCCGAAAAACCCTTCCGAACTTAGATAAGCTAGAATATGAGTTGTATGAACTCATAGACCTCTATGGGAATCGACCGATCAAAGATATCCACTTAGGGGAGTTCGTACAGAGACTTTTACACTTACTCTTATCTTACCACATTCCTTTACCTCCGGGCTTTTTTCTATTATCCAAAGCTTTGGTCACGATTGAAGGAGTAGGGCTACAACTAGATCCGGACTTTAATTTATTGATGCAGTTAGAACCTATCGTGCGAAAAATGTTCCGTATGGAGTTTGGTCCGGATGCCTTGCTGCAAGAAGTTCGTCGTCACTCCCTACAAATTTTCTCTATGCTTAGGAACTGGCCCTTTGATGTGAAGGAAATAGTGGAAAAATTAAAAGAAGGCCGTTTAATCCTAGAAGTAGATGCAAAAAATCTGATTCCCTTTCTGAAGGAATTAGACATGGTCTCCAACCGTCTTAGTTTTTCTATTGTGCTTGCCTCGTTAGTAGTAGGATCTTCTATTGTAATTAATGCGAAAGTCCCCCCTTTAATAGCTGGATCTTTCTCTTTTATCGGTGTATTGGGCTTCCTCGTCGCGGGGATAATTGGGTTTTGGCTTCTCCTTTCTCTCTGGCGAAGAAAGCTATAGACAAAGAACTCTATATTCTATAGATAGATATACGGCACCTGTACACTACCCTAAAAACGATGGTGGGTTTGAGATTGTGGGTTGGCGAAAGTGGGTTTAGAACAGCCAGAAGTGGGAATCGAACCCACGACCCACGCTTTACGAGAGCGTTGCTCTGCCCCTGAGCTATTCTGGCAACTTAGTGGTTAGCCCTTTTGGGGCTTGGGCGTGATATTTAAAAGACCCTTACACCTCCCTGTACATATCAAAACTTCTAACCTTTGTCAATTTCACAAAGAATTTTTAAGGCGATGGGCTTGGGAGTCGACACGGCAAGCAAGCGATAGGTAATGTGGGCTATAGATAAGGTAATAGAAAGGTTTAAGCAAACTTCCCCTCAGATTCTTGGCGCTTCTTCGGGGGGAATGGGTTTGCCATCTTTATAGACCAAAAAATATAGATCGGATGCTTGGTTGTATGGATTTACCCCTAGGGTGCCGATTTTTTGACCCCGCTGAATTAACTCCCCAGGCTCCACGTGAATGGTTTCGTTTCCCGCATACACATACAGATACCCCTGATCGGATTGTACAATAACTACTCTACCAAAACCCCGGTAGGGGCCTACCCAAGCTACCTTTCCAGAAGATATGGAATACACCGGGTCTCCAGCTTTTCCCCGAAAAGAAATCCCTTCTAGTTTACCGGTGAGTTCTACCCGGTTTCCCGGATGAGGCCAGAAAGGATGAGGTAGGGTTTTTTCCGTTAAGGTGGGGGGAGAAATGAGAGCATTGCCCCGTGGAGCAGAAACTAGGGTAGGGTTTGTTTTCTCTGTATTTTTAGCTACTTCAATGGAAGGGGAAGGTGTATCCCGCGTAGGAGGAGTGGAAGCCGGAGTAGATTGGGTGGAGGAAGAGATAGGGGAAGGGATATAAAGGGTATTACCTGGTTTTATTACTCCCTCTGCAGCTAGAGAGTTTGCCTCTAAAAGATGTTGCAATTTTACCCCGAACTTCCGGGCAATTCCATAGAGGGTGTCTCCTTTTTGAATGATGTATACCTGAGGAATCAGTATGGAAGTACCTACCCGAACCTTAGTTGGATCCGTTATATTGTTTGCTTTTAGCAAGGAATCCAACGGTATTTTGTATTGCCTAGCAAGGCTGTATAAGGTTTCTCCCTCTACTAAGGTGTGCTTCAGAAACTCTTCTGCAGGAGCTGAAAGAGAAAGGGTAAAAAATAGAACCAGAATAAGAAGGATAAGAATGCCACCAAAGCCGGGATCCATTTTTTTCATAGGTACTATTACCATCGGAGAAAAAATAGAATTGTTTTAGAATCGGAGGGAGAAATTCTAAGTTTTAAACAATCGGGCTGGCGGGACTTGAACCCGCGGCCTCTTGGTCCCGAACCAAGCGCGCTAGCCACTGCGCTACAGCCCGCTAAAAAAAATACCCCGCAAAAGCGGGGGTACAACGGGAGCGACGGGACTTGAACCCGCGATCTCCGGCTTGACAGGCCAGCGCGATAACCAGCTTCGCTACGCCCCCACGGGTGACAGTACTATACTTACTTTTACTGAACCTGTCAATACAAGGGGCTGCCCCACAAAGGTTAGATATTGATTCTTTCTGCCCTTTTTGATTAATTAAAAGAATAGGGAGGAGAGCTTATGAGTGATATTCTCTGGTCAGAAAAGCAGAAAGCCACCTGGCGGAATAAAGTAGGGTTAGCGGAAATGCTTAAGGGTGGCGTTATTATGGATGTGGTAAATGCAGAGCAGGCCAAAATTGCCGAGGAAGCGGGTGCAGTAGCTGTAATGGCTTTAGAGCGGGTACCGGCAGATATCCG
>JBDNDI010000162.1:0-6269 GCA_046719195.1 Spirochaetales bacterium
CTTTAGGCGATAAAGAGTTGAAAGCCCTTATTGCTAAAGTATATGCAGAGAAAGGGCCCTACCTTACCGTGCAGCTGTTGGACGCCCTTAAAGACCTTGGGTTTAAATATGCTACTCGCTTTGGTGCTACCATAGGGGTAGAAGATATCCTGATACCGGAATCTAAAAAAGTTATGATAGAAAAGGCCAATGCAGAAGTAAGGGCGATTCAGGAGCAATACTTACATGGCCATATTACCCAGGAGGAACGATACAACCGGGTTATAGAAGTCTGGTCCAAGACCAACGAGGATCTTACGGCTGAACTCATGAATATCCTTAAAGAGGACAGGCAGGGGTTTAATCCGGTATACATGATGGCTAACTCCGGAGCTCGAGGTTCTAGAAGCCAGATTCGGCAGCTAGCGGGGATGCGGGGTTTGATGGCAAAACCTTCCGGCGATATTATCGAGCTACCCATTCTATCGAACTTTAAAGAAGGCCTTTCAGTAATCGAGTTCTTTATTTCAACAAACGGAGCACGAAAGGGGTTGGCGGATACGGCTTTAAAGACTGCCGATGCAGGATATTTAACCCGAAGGCTTGTGGATATTGCCCAGGATGTAGTGGTAAACGAGGAAGACTGCGGAACCATTAACGGATTAGAAATGAGAGCCCTTAAGGATGGGGAAGAAATTGTAGAATCCCTGGCAGACCGTATTGAGGGTAGGTTTACCTTGGAACGGGTAAAACATCCGATCACGGGCGAGCTGATTGTGGATGTGAATGAATTAATAACCGATGAAATCGCCGAAGAAATAGAAGCTGCAGGGATTGAAGCAGTACGAATCCGAACTGTATTAACCTGCGAATCCCGTTATGGGGTTTGTCAGAAATGCTACGGTCGAAACTTGGCTACGAACCGAACTGTAGAAATAGGGGAGGCGGTAGGTATTATAGCGGCACAATCTATCGGTCAACCGGGTACACAGCTAACCATGCGTACCTTCCATATCGGAGGGGCCGCAACGAAAGCCTCAGAAGAAAATAAGGTGTACCTCAAATATCCCATAGTCGTTAAAGCTATAAAAGGCAATACCGTTTCCCTAGAGACAGGAGATATTCTCTTTACTCGAAAAGGACACCTGCTTGTAAACAAGATTCTTGAGTCCTTAGATTTACAGCCCAAGGATAAGCTTTTGGTGCAGGAAGGAGATCGGGTGTTAAAGGGTCAGACTATCCTACACCGAGAGGGTACAGAGGTTGTCGCTAATCATAATGCGTATTTCTTTGTTGACAAAGCAGGGAAAAAGGTACACCTAATTGCTCAGGATCAGAAAGTTGAAATTCGAAATGGCTCTACTGTCTTCGTAAAACCCGGGGACATTTTACCTCCGGAATACACCCTAGCTACATTTGACCCTTTTAGCGAGCCGATTATTAGCGAGTACGATGGTAAAGTTGAGTTTGTAGACATTGTACTAGGTACAACGCTAAAGGAAGAAATCAACGAAGAAACAGGGAACATAGAGAAGAAAATCACGGATTATACCTCTGAGTCTGTTCAACCCCGAATCCGTATTCTCGATGAAAAGGGAGAGGAAAAGGCGGTTTACTTTATTCCGGGTTCTGCCTATCTCAATGTAAATGATGGAGACACCATAAAAGCAGGCCGCACCTTGGCAAAGCTGCTAAAAGAGAGTGTAAAAACTAGAGACATAACCGGTGGATTACCCCGGGTTGGGGAACTTTTTGAGGCACGTAGACCCAAGAATGCAGCGATTTTGGCTCAAGTATCCGGTACTGTGCACTTTAAAAATATTTTAAAGGGGAAAAGAGTCATAGCCATTGAGGATCCCTATGGGAAAGAATACAAACATCTTGTTCCCATGGGTCGGCATCTTTTGGTACGGGATGGGGATACGGTTGAAGCCGGCGAACAACTCTGTGATGGAAACATTGATCCCCATGATGTGCTGCATACCTTAGGAGAAAACGCTTTGCAGCAGTTTATGATGAACGAAATTCAGGAAGTATATCGGTTGCAAGGGGTAAGTATAAACGATAAGCACATCGGTGTAATAATCCGGCAAATGATGCGGAAAGTAGAAATTGTTGCTGTAGGAGACACTAACTTTATCTTTGGCCAACAGGTAGATAAACACAAATTCCATGAGGAGAACGAGAAGGTCATTCGAGAAGGAGGACAGCCTGCTATAGCTCGTCCCCTCTTGTTAGGAATTACTCGGGCATCTTTAAATATCGATTCCTTTTTCTCTGCTGCATCCTTTCAGGAAACCACCCGGGTGCTTACCAATGCCGCCATTGCAGGATCCATAGATTATCTCCGAGGTCTGAAAGAGAATGTGATCATCGGTCATCCTATTCCGGCAGGTACGGGGATGAAACGTTACCGGGCTTTAAAGCTGTACGATGAACATGCGGAAGACCTAGATGCAAAACTCCAGCGCATATTAGAACAGAAACAGAAAGAAAAAGAAGAAGCTGAGATCGTTAGGCAAGAGGTAATACAGAGTGTTCAAACGGAAGAGAACGGGGAGGATGACCTAGACGACTTGGATGATTAATTCGCCCTGTATTGACATTTTGCAGAACTTCGGATACAGTCCTGCTTCACTTGCAGGTTTTAACTATTAGTAGGAGATATGGTTACGTATGCCAACAATTAACCAGTTAATTCGAAAGGGGCGCCAAAAGGCAACCTCAAAAACCAAAGCCCCAGCCCTTCAAGGGTGTCCACAAAAGCGGGGAGTATGTACTCGTGTCATGACCATTACTCCCAAAAAACCCAACTCCGCTTTACGGAAAGTTGCGCGGGTACGTTTAGTAAACGGAATTGAAGTAACTGCCTATATTCCGGGAATTGGGCACAATTTACAGGAGCACTCAGTAGTTCTCATTAGAGGGGGAAGGGTTAAAGATCTTCCTGGAGTCCGGTACCACATAATTCGAGGTACAAAAGATACCTTAGGGGTGGAAGATCGCAAACGAGGTCGTTCTAAGTACGGGGCAAAGCGTCCCAAAGCATAAGGGGTAGAGAATGGCAAGAAGAAAAGTTGCATCAAAACGAATTACTTTACCGGATTCTCGCTATAATAATGTGGTAGTGACTAAGTTTATTTCTCGCATGATGTTAAAGGGTAAAAAATCTATTGCTGCCCGATTACTTTACGGAGCTATAGAGTCATTAAAAGGAAAAACGGATAAAAGCGAGTTAGAAGTTTTTTTAAAAGCTATCGAAAATGTGAAACCGTTAGTGGAAGTAAAGTCACGACGGGTAGGCGGCGCCACATACCAGGTCCCTGTGGAGATTCGTGAGTCCCGCAGGGAAGCTTTGGCAATGCGTTGGATTATCGGAGCAGCTAGAACTCGATCGGGCAAGAATTTTAGTGAAAAATTAGCTGCTGAATTATGGGATGCCTATAATAACACGGGCACCTCCATTAAAAAGAAAGAAGACACCCATAAAATGGCCGAGGCTAATAAAGCCTTTGCCCATTATCGGTGGTAAGAGTCTATTGACCTTTATAGCTGATTTAGCTATAATTGCCCCGTTGTTCGTTCATCATGCCGCCGTTGGCGGTGCGGTTCGGTGAGCCTCTGAGAAACCGGAAGCTTTAAAATGGTTATTCCAGGGGCGCGGTTGTGAAGGAAGGATGAGCGTATTTTTCTGTAAAGACCCATCCTTTTCCCCACAAGCCTTAAATAAAGACGGTTATCATTCGTACGGTAAAGTCCTGTGTGGATGTACCGGACAATGTAATAATTTAGAAACCTATTTTCTAGGAAAATAGCGGAAGGAGGCAGAAATGGCCAAAGAAAAGTTTGAAAGAGCAAAACCTCACATTAACGTAGGTACAATAGGTCATATCGACCATGGTAAGACAACTCTTACTGCAGCAATCTCCATGTATTGTGCACGGAACTATGGGGGAAAGGTCATGAAATACGAAGACATTGACAATGCCCCCGAGGAAAAGGCTAGAGGTATTACCATCAATACCCGGCATATCGAATATCAGACGGACAAACGGCATTATGCCCACGTGGACTGCCCGGGTCATGCGGACTATATCAAGAACATGATTA
This sequence comes from Spirochaetales bacterium, assembly GCA_046719195.1. GTDB lineage: Bacteria > Spirochaetota > Spirochaetia > DTKZ01 > DTKZ01 > DTKZ01. Next base: position 4,090 of record JBDNDI010000162.1, read on the forward strand.
CCGGTGCTGCGCAGATGGACGGAGCTATTATAGTCGTTGCAGCAACCGATGGTCCTATGGCGCAAACTAAAGAACATATTCTTTTAGCCCGCCAGGTAGGTGTACCTGCGTTGATCGTTTTTATCAATAAAATCGATATGGTGGACGATCCGGATCTAATCGACCTAGTAGAAGAAGAAATGAGAGACCTGTTAAAGTTTTACAATTTTCCAGGAGACGAAGTGCCGGTTATCCGGGGAGCTGCGTTCCCGGCAATGGAAAATCCTGACGATCCGGAAAAAACCAAATGCATCCGCGAACTACTGGATGCAATGGATAGCTATTTCCCCATTCCTCAGCGAGATGTAGACAAACCCTTCCTTATGCCTATCGAGGACGTGTTCTCCATTCAAGGCCGAGGTACGGTGGTCACCGGTCGTGTAGAGCGAGGAGTTATTAAATTAAACGATGAAGTAGAAATTGTGGGTATCCGGGAAACTAAGAAGACCGTAGTAACCGGTATTGAAATGTTTAATAAAATTCTCGACGAAGGCCAGGCAGGAGATAACGTTGGATGTCTTCTCCGAGGAATTGATAAAAAGGAAGTAGAGCGGGGTCAGGTATTGGCAAAACCCGGTTCCATCAAGCCTTACAAAAAGTTTAAAGGAACCATCTACGTTCTTTCCAAAGAGGAAGGGGGTCGGCATTCACCTTTCTTCTCCGGGTATCGTCCGCAATTTTATTTCCGAACCACCGATGTAACGGGTACGGTTCAGCTACCGCAGGATAAGCAGATGGTTATGCCCGGTGACAATACCGAAATTACGGTAGAGCTAATTTATCCTATTGCTATGGATAAGGGGCTTCGGTTCGCTATCCGCGAAGGTGGTCGAACTGTTGCTAGTGGTCAGGTAATCGAAATCATCGAGTAGTAGCAGTGCTAGCCTTACCTCTCTTTTGTAAGAGGTAAGGCTTCTTTTTGGAGGAGTAATGGCTAAGGACAGAATCCGAGTTCGGCTTCGAAGTTTCGATGTGGAGCTGATAGATCAAAGTGCAAAAGCAATTGTTCAGACTGTTCAAAAGGCTGGGGCAGACGTTTCGGGGCCGATACCCTTACCAACTCGAATAAACAAATTCACTGTGCTCCGTTCCCCCCATGTAAACAAAAAGTCGAGAGAGCAGTTTGAAATGCGAACCCATAAACGGCTCATTGATATTCTTTCTCCAACCTCAGCGGTTATGGATGCTCTTATGAAGCTAGAACTTCCTGCGGGTGTAGATGTAGAAATAAAGCAGTAGGGGAAGGCAATGGTTGGTTTAATTGGAAAAAAAATTGGGATGACCCAAGTGTTTAATGAACAGGGAATACTTGTTCCTGTAACAATTATTCAAATTGATCCAAACTGGATCGTTGCAAAACGAACTCCTGAAAAGAACGGGTATCAGGCTGTGGTGCTTGGATCTGGAGAGCTTAAACCTAGTAGGGTTACCAAGCCCTATAAGGGACAGTTCCCAGAAACAGTACAACCAACCCGCTATCTGGTAGAAATAAAGGATTTCGAGTTAGAAGTAGAAGTGGGCTCTAAAATTGGTGCAGAGGCTTTAGAAGGTCTTCGCTTTGTGGATGTACGGGGTACAACCAAGGGAAAAGGCTTTCAGGGTGTAATGAAACGATGGGGATTCCATGGAGGACGCAGTACCCATGGGTCCAAGTTTCACCGCACGCATGGTTCTACCGGTCAAAATACACATCCAGGGCATACCTTTGCCGGAGTTAAGATGGCGGGTAGAATGGGAGGTGCAAGGTGCACCGTACAAAACCTTCGGGTAGTTAAAATAGATACGGAAAAGCAACTCATCCTGGTACGAGGTGCTGTGCCCGGTACTCCCAATGGGATGGTAGTAGTAACAGCTGCTAAGAAGCGAGAGTTGTAGAGGGAAACGATGGAACAGAAAGTTTATTCAGTTGATGGAAAAGAGATACGAACCATCCAGCTTGCCGATTCTGTATTCAATGCAGAAGTTAAGGATGCAATAATATACTATTCTATTGTTAACGAGCAGGCCAATAGTCGTGTTGGCACCGCTTCTACTAAAACAAGAGCCGAAGTTAAGGGAAGTAGTCGCAAACCTTGGAGACAAAAAGGTACCGGGCGAGCAAGGGCAGGGAGAAGACGGTCACCTCTGGGCGCGCGCGTTGA
>JBDNDI010000163.1:0-6256 GCA_046719195.1 Spirochaetales bacterium
AGATCGCGCGCTACCCCCATAAACTATTTAAGAAATCTGCTGTCCGAAAGGCCAACAGGTAGTTTTCAAATCCAAGGAAACGTAATCGGGGCCCCCCGGTAAAGTTAGTTAATGAAATACCAAACGCAGCCACAATAGGTAAAAGAAGAAACACCACAAATCCTGCAAGACTGGGCAAAAGAAACAAAGCCACTGTGAACCAGGGGGTTCGATTGATTTTCGCCATACATGCCACCTTTCTAACTAATTTCATGCAATTAAAAAAATCCTGGGCGTCAAAATTGACGCCCAGATGAAATGCAACTGTATACACTTCGGTTAAAAAGTTGTGGTCTTAACTATTTCCTCTAAACCTGCCCGTAATCTTGCATCGAAATCAGCATCGCTAAGTTTTCCCAACAAATATTCCTCCAGCATTTTGTTGAGCAAGTCGCCATATCGGCCTCCATACTTCGACATGTAGCCATTGACTTCAAAATTTTCGGTGAAATACTCAAGAGATTGAGCATCCGGCAAGGATTTAGCGAGAATTTGTTTCACTTCTGGTGTCATGATTGCAGGCAGCACACCCGCTTTTGCAGCGACCTTAGCCCCTTCGCTTCCTCCCATCCATGCGATGAACCGGAAGGCTGGTTCTTTTTTCTTGGAAAAACTGGTTACGTGGTTAAAGGTGGGAAGGCCCTGATTAATATATTTCTTTTCATCACAGGGCAGACGAGTTACCCCCCAGTCATTCCAGGTATAGCCTTTTAACAGGTTTTCATCCCGTCCCCTATTCATCATTCCCGGGAACCATTCTCCTATAATGAGCATAGCCACTCTCCCATCATAGAAGGCCTTGGAGTAATGGGTTTTGGTAACCTTCAGGTCGATAAGCGGCCACATGGCCTTTGCTTCTTCTAAACTTTTGCGCATTCTAAAGAACTTATAAATCCCATCACTGTAATCAATCTTTCCGTTGTTATCTATGATCGGCTTCCTTCTCTGAGATTCTATTAATAAATGGTGGTGCAGCCATATATACACCAAGGCTCCATATACTTCCCCATCTCCTGAAGAAACTTTTCGGGCTACCTCGGCAAATTTATCCCAGGTCCAGGTTCCCTGTTTCACATACACATCCGGTGTGGGAACACCAGCCTTCTCAAAAAGTTTCTTGTTGTAATAGACGTACTGAGCAGCTCCTCTCCAGGGAAAACCTAACACTTTTCCATCTATGGTAATAGTATCTTTATATTTTTCGACCGCACTAGTATCTATCCCTGGTTGCTTTAAATAAGGGTCTAGAGGTTCAAGAAACCCGTTAGAATAATGGTTAGTTATGTGAGACTGAGTTTTTTGATTGTAAGCATCCATTTCGGCACGGGCAGTTAAAAGGGTAGTAATTTTTGTTTCATAATCTGGCGAAGGAATATAACGGGCATCTACGATTATATCTTTTTGCGCTGCACTGAAAGCCTCCACTATGGGCTTTATCGAGGGATCGTCCCATAGATAGTAGACGATCGTTACCGGGCCTGTGGATTGGGGAGCCTTTGTTTCTGCTTTGCCTCCTGCGAATAACCCTAACGCTGGAACAAGAAGCAGTAGTGCGATAATAGTACGTTTCATACATACCTCCTACAATAGATTTAATATACGGGCATCCAGGGACAAAAATAGTTGTCCCCTGCACCAATTTCATTAAAACCCCTTTTCCGAATTCCGGGTATTCAGAAAATGGGGAATGGTTTGGAAAAAGATAGATTTATGGGTTGTAAATTCCACAACAATTTGGAGAATCAGAGATATCCCCAACTACAATCGAAATTTGTCCCGATACTCTTTAGGAGTTATGCCTGTGTACTTCTTAAAATAGGTAATAAAATATGAATAATTCAAAAATCCGGCACTGTTACATACCTCTCTAATTGGCATGTCCGTTTCCTTAAGGAGTTGTTTGGCTCTTTCTAGCCTCTTGTTCCCAAGGTATTCTAGAAGAGAAATCCCTTCCACACTTTTGAACAGATCCCGCAGATATCCCACAGACAATCCCACCTCGGAGGCAATGATCGCGGTGCTGAGAGTCTTATCTCTCAGGCGAGTTTCTACAATAGCCTTAACTTTCTTTAGGAGTTCCTGTTTTCTTCGTTCACCATGTAAAGATCCTTGTTCCTGAAGCTGCTTTGCTACCTCCCGAAGAATAGTGGCTAAATCCTCCAGGTGCTCTAAACCGCTCATACGGGAGCGAAACCCTTCCACACCTCCTGGCAGCAAGAGTTCTGCCTCCTCCTGAAGGAGTTCTGGAATAAGCCGGAAAAGTACAGATACGGTATAGCGGAAAAAATCCGGATCCTTTCCGACCCATAGCTGCTTAAGAAGATTTTCAAATGCCTGCTGTACTTCCATGGAGTTTTTCAGGTGAAGAGCTTTTTCTAAAGAGCGTAAATCCAAATTAAAAATAGTTTTCTCTGAAGAAAAAGACAGAGATTTCTTATCTGACTCTCCTTTTGCGTTTTCCATCGTTATGCTGACTAGTTCTCCCCGCTTCCTGAGATAATCAATCTTATATTTTTCAATTAATGTTCTATATGCATGGGGTAGATCTTTCACCGGAAAAGAGTTGGTAAAAACATATCCTCCTAACACTTGTCTGAACTTACTGTAAATCTCCTTAATTACGGTTTCTAGGGTTTCCAGGGTTCTTCCCCGGGATTCAAGCAGCACTATGCAGGTACGTTCAGTGAGTTCGAGTACATCCGCGTATACCCCCGTTACCTGTAACCGTTTCTCCAATGCCTCTTCTATCAAGGAGAACTGGGTGGAAAGGATAGATTCTCCTTTTTCTCGGTCCAGCACCAGTAAGGCTAAGGAGTAGGGTGTATTCCATCGGGCAAAATAGGATTCAGCCTTTTGCTCTTCTTCTACCTTTTCACGTAAAAAATCCAGAATAACTTGTTTACGATGTAATCGTTTATTCAAACGAAGGGAGGTAAGGTAAGCCACAGCCAATACAAGCGCAAGGAGCAGAAGAGCCGTTATAATAACCCGATTCCTTATGCGGTAAATGAGGGCAAATACCTTTTCTTCGGGGGCAAGGGTAACAAACAGCCAGCGAAGCTCGGGATGCTCCGCCCAGGTGGCAATCCAACGGTTGCCCTTTTTATCTACAATAGTTTTTGTTCCTACACTTTCAGTAAATCCTAGAATTTGAATAAAGCGTTCATCCTCCTCCACAGGTGTACTGAACATTTCTGCCTGGGGATGAGATAGAAAGATCCTCTCCGGGGCCAAAATATAGAGCGAAGAATAGTAAGGAGAGGGTGAAAGAACGGATCGAATTTTTCGCTCCGATAGATTCGCCACTAAAGCACATCGGATACTATCCTTCATATGGGGCAACACTCTAATGGCCAATGTGATATAATTTCGATATTCTTCATCCCCCTGCAATCGAGTACGACGGACAAAGTAAAGAGGTGCGCCATTTCTTTCCAATCTGTCCAGGAAGGGCAATAAGTCCGGGTCGCTACTATCTCCTTTTTCCAATCCGGCCCGGGTAGAGAGGATCCCGGAAACCGAACTATAGAGATAGATCGAATCAATTAGTTCATTTGCCATTACTACCCGGTCTATCACTTCCAGAGCTCGCAATGCCCGTTCCCGAGGATCTCCCCTTCCAAAAAGGAAATCCTGAATGGATCGTTCCTCTGCCGTAGAAAGGAACAAGGGGATACTCCGGAAATGAATCTGAGAGAATAAATGGAGGGCCGACTGAATTCGTTCGGCTTCCTGCGCCTGAAGAATGCCGGTGAACTGCTCGATGAAAAACGCAGATAAGAAAAAGGCTGAAAGGATAACAGCAAGAGACGCAATGATAGCCACAGGAAGAAAGAAGAATAACGTTCCCTTACGAACCATAGATGTATCCATATGTTTCCGCAGCATACAGAACAGCCTGGAGATGTTCGAAGGGGGTTCCCGGATTTAGATGATGAAGCATATGGTAGTCGGCATGGTAGTACCGAACATCTTCACTCCCCGGTGCATACCTATCATAGATTCCTTTTTCATACTCTTTAATAAACTCATCGTACATCCGAGGGGAAAGCATCTCCGAGACATCGCTATAAAAATAGAAACCCTTCTTATTCTTTGGGAAATCCGTTGCCTTCCGCATGGCTTCTAGGTACCGTTGGGAAGTCCGGAACCAACAATCAATCAACTTGTGTATTTGCTCCGGATCTGTGGCAATCCACGTTAGGAAGTTCGTTAGACCACAGATCTGTCCCATCATTGTGGCACAACCCTTTAGGGAATCCCCATACACAACTTGGATCGAATAATCCCGGAACAATTTTTCCCGCCATTCAAGGAAAAGGGGCACAAGTCCACACTCCAAGAGATCCTTCTTCTGATCCATGGTTTCCACTAGCTGATCGATATCTCCCGGGTCCTGAACGACCGGCTCGAGAGTCGGAGTAGCGTTGGATTCATAGTGGACCTTTCCTCCATAAATTGATGCTTCCAGGATTACCCCGAAATCTATAGCGGGCAGGATTTCACACCCTAGATGCCTCTTTGTTAGTTCACCGGCTTTCAACTGGCTTTCCTGCTGGTATCGATAATCCGAATAGTACTTAACATTGTCCAACCCCAGTAGCTCGCAGATCCAATCTCCCGGCAAAGGGAGATCCACTGGTACCTGCTCAGCTTGCTGAAAGTTCTGTAAGGATGCTGCATTTGTCTTCCAAAATTTCGCATAATCGATTTGGAAAGCCATGATTAGTCTCCTATTAAGAAATCAGTATACCAGCATTTTATAGGAAGAAGCAAATAAAATGGGTTTTACATCTTTTGTAACATGTAAAAATTCTTCTTACCCATAATTCGCTTTCCTCCTTTCCGAATTGAGAAAGTTCTACATTTACGATACATTGGTAGCATGCGGTTATCGTTTAGCACTCTGGGCTGTCCTTCCTATTCTATCGATGCTGTCCTGAACCTTGCCCGGAAGGAAGGGTACGAAGGAGTAGCCCTCAGAACCCTTCGGAATCAGGTAATGTTGCCGGAACTTTCAGAGTTTTCTCCCGAAGGGATAGGAGAAACGGCCAAAAAGTTCAGGGAAGCCAAGATAGCCGTTTCCTGTGTTATGTCCGGAGTCCACTTCAACGCAACCGATAGAGAAGAATGGAGATACCAGCTACAGGTTGCGAAAACCTACCTAGAAATTGCTCAGGCACTGGAAGCGCCGAGTATTCGGGTATTCGGAGGCTCCCTTACTCCAGATACAGATCCACAAAAAATCCTACCACGTGTTGTGGAAGGTTTACGGCAAACAAGCGAATGGGGCGAAAAGAAAGGGGTGTATGTTCTATTGGAAACCCATGACTCTTTTTCAACAGGAAAACAAGTACGTAAGCTGCTAGAATCTGTGTCTCATTCTTACCTTGGGGTGGTGTGGGACTTTCTTCATTCCCTCCGATTCGGAGAGACTCCCGAAGAAACCTGGAACTTGCTAGGTCCCTGGGTAAAGGATGTCCACATTAAAGATTCTGCTGCCTACTCTGCTGAATCTTTCGACCTAAAACTTCCCGGAAAAGGGAACTTGCCCATACCGAAAATTCTTTCCTTGCTTAATAACCAGAGCTACCGGCAATGGCTTACCTTTGAATGGGAAAAAGCATGGCACCCTGAAATCGAAGAACCCGAAGTTGCCATCCCCTATTTCGCTTCCTATATAAAACAACAACTCAGAGAATTAGAACTATAACTCAGCCCATGGGGATACCTACATCGCGCGACCCTTAGAAAAACCGACCAAAATCGAGTAGACCGACCCTTCTCTGAATCCGTTTATTATCAAGTATGCTTCCCTTTAACCGAGAAAATATTTCTCAGTCTAGCCGATTTAATTCTTCCCGAATGGGTAGAATTTTTTTTCTCAAGATTTTCTTAAAAGATTTCAACTTATTTTATTGTAATAAAATATTTGATCATTGATTGCATAACGAATTGTTGGCACAAAATATGCTGTATATTATATATCTTATATATAGGAGTAAAAAGATGCATAAAAAAACAGTACTTACGAGTTTAGTGCTACTAACCCTAATCGGAACCTTCGGCTTAATGGCCGATGCTGAATCCTCGCTACTTTATGGGAATACCGCCGCAAAAGCGGATTCTTCCCTAACAGTAGAAAAAATGCTGCTCTATGCTCTACAGGATGAATACCTTGCAAGGGCAGAATATGTTGCAATAATGGAAAAGTACG
>JBDNDI010000164.1:0-6256 GCA_046719195.1 Spirochaetales bacterium
GGGAGAATACCCTTTAACAGCACCTACCCCCACAACAGGTGCCCTGCGTTTGTTTCGGCGAGGGGGCCTTATCTTTCAATAGTACGGATTGGCCGCAACAGGAGTTCGGTTCGTGTTGCAAGGAAGAGTTCTTAATCCTCGAAAATGCTGCCGGTTCACAACAAGGGCCGGGTTGGTTCTCCCGTAAAGGAGTAGCCTCGGTTTGTTCAAGCAAGGTAGACTCCCTGGATTCTGCAACCCTCTCCTGCGGCAAAACACAACAACACGAATTTTTTGCTTTTTTTCTCTTAGACCATAGGGAAGATAAAACTGCATACGCACACCCCACCCCGGTCCGTACCGAAATCGCCTCTACCGGACAGTTCTGGGCGCAGGCGCCGCATTCCATACAAGCATTCGGATCCTGCAGCATCACCGAACCCTTATTCCAGCTGAAAACCCCATGGGGACAGACTTCCATACACCGCCCGCATCCTATACAACGATCGGGATAGAATCGCAAGGTGGTAACGCCTTCTAGATATCTCAGGCTCATTGTATGCCTCCCGATAGGACGAATAAGCTTCGCTGGAACAGCCCTATAATCCCTATACCCGCAGAGATACCCTGAAGGGGAAGGGCGATCCGCATTTCCTTTAAAACGCCAGATAGGGAGGTATAAGGTGTCGATCCCGTAAAGTTCAACGCCAAGAAGGATACAAGGGCAGGAAACAGCAACAGATAGGGTAGAAACCGGGTAAGGAGTTCCGGGGAGAAAGAGAATAAGTTTCCTCCTAGGGAAATGAAATAATAGGCTAGTACTCCAACGACCCCTAGGACGGCCCCTTTAACCGAAAAAGCTCGGCCAGGCAAGAAGGGTAGCAGCAGGGGAAACAAGATTACCCCCGTAATTGCCAAAGGGAATAAGGGGAAAAAAGTTAGGAACGCGGTTTTAACCATCATAAACAGGTGGGTGAAAGATAAGGCGATCTTTCCTTCTTGTTGGGAAACGAGGTGCCCCCCTTGTATTCCGATTCCTAGAAGGACTCCGAGAAGGGTAAGAACCCCCACTACTGCCGTAAGCGGTTTTAGCATACCTAGGAGTTCAACAGGAATTAATACCAGGCGGTCCAGTAAGGGAAACTGTACCTGTCGCATGCTATTGGTAGCTTTAAGACCAGCAGCGATAAAAGCCGGTAAGTCTTTAGCTCTAACAGGTCCGTATACAACCTTAAAACCGGTAACCCGTTCGACCTCCGGAGCTGAAATACCCGGCGCTCCCAACTGGGGCAGAATCAGGAGACGACGAGTGCTTAGCTTCGAGAGAGGGGTAGAGGATAAGCGGAGAATTAACTCCTCTGTTCCAAAAGTTCCTTTACCAGCGGCACACCATACGTTGATGCCTTTCGTATCCAGCACCAATATCCAACAATCCTGACCATCAAGGGCCTTCCGTAAGTGATCGAAACTCAACTTATAGTTTGCTGTAACAAAAATATAAGAATCAGGCTCCGGCTTTCCTATTGCATAGAGACCCGGTGATACTCTATATTGATTGCGACGGATACCCAAACGAACTCTCACAGCCCCCAAATAATCCTGTATAGACCATCGGCTTTGGAGAATTTCTGCTGAAAGAGGATTCCCGTTTCCTCGGCATTTTGCCATATGTCCGATCATATCGAAATTAGTTGTATGTGTCAACAGTTTTAATATGAAACAATAAGGGGATGCCTATACTAAGCTCTATACCGTTTACTTTCTCCACCGTATGCTAAAATCCTAACAGATGAAGGATACCTCATATAGAAAGCAATCGAATTGCAACCTTAGAATTTTCGATGGGAAGTATTATGGCCTTCGGATTGTCTGTACGGGACGTAAAGATACAAGCTTGGGCAGATTTTTGCTTTCTGAAAGATTTCCAGGATTTGTTTGAACCTAATAAAAAATAGATACATTGACTAAGGCATTAATCATGAGTATTTTTATCAAGATTACTTCACGAAGGAGAATAGAAAATGAAGGGATTATTACCTGTCACTTTCGCAATAATTCTTATTTCTGGTGCAACGGTAGTTCTTGCACAAGTTCAACACGGACATCAAGCTCCTACACCTACGCCTTCGGCTACACAGTCTGGCTCAACCCAGGCATTCCGGGCGATTAATGAGCGCATGCACGCTGCAATGAATATCCCCTTTAGTGGAAATGCGGACGTTGATTTTGTACGGGGTATGATCCCCCACCATCAGGCCGCGGTTGAAATGGCCCGTGTTGTGCTCCAGTATGGTAAGGATCCGGAAATCCGAACGTTAGCACAAGAAATTATTACCGCTCAAGAAAAGGAAATTGCCCAGATGCGCGCATGGTTACGCGCTCGGGGAATAGAGCCGTAATTATTCCCTGTTTATTCCCCGCAACAGTTTAGATCAGGTAAAATCTCTAGTAGAAGATTTAAACTTTGTAGTACTTGTTTTCGCTTTCTCGAGGGTAAAGATTCCAGGATTTTCCGGAACTGCTGATTCATTGTATCTTCGATTGTTTGAAAGATCCGGGTACCTGTTTCAGTTAAGGAAATTTGAAGGGAACGCCGATCCTTAAGACTTTGAAGCCGTTCTACATACCCTCGGGAAACAAGGGAATCAACACTACGACTTAAGGTACTCTTATCCAATCCCAAGCAGCCTGCAAGAGCATTTAAAGAAATAGGCTGGTTGTGGCCAATTTCCACCAAAGTGTGGCATTGGGAAAGGGTAAGTCCACAGCAACCGAACTGTACCTGCTGTAATAGCCCTAATTTTCTTTCCATTGAACGGATCTGTTCCCGAAATTGAGCTATTTCTGCCGGTGTCGGCGAATGAACAACCCGGTGTTTTGCCATGTGTATTGACGCTATACTATTTTAGTTGTATATGTCAACAAAATAATGGACGAAACATTGAAAAATGACAGGTATCCTCGATCGGCTAAATACGATCCCGACTGGGTATTAAAGGGGTGGATGGGGCCGAACGTCCTGTGGTTGACCGAGTGGCTTTGTGAGAAAATAGAACTTAAGCCCGGTATGCGGGTATTGGATATGGGGTGCGGAGGACGGGGTTAAAGACTGGATCCAGTACGAAAAAGCCTGTGAAAAAGCGGGGACATTACTGTTTCCCTCTGAAGCATCTGTACTAGAAGAAGATGCCGGACGCTGGCTAGCCCTAATTCGAGTGACCGGTAGGCGAAAAAAATAGTTTGAACAATCCCTATACCTTATCTCGATCGATACTTTAGAAAGGCTCGAAGAGCGGAAGCTAGTAAAAATATAGTTCCCGCGAGAACTACCACTACTGCACCCGAAGGAAGATCGTACATCCAGCTTAAGGCTAATCCGCCGGTTGAGAATAAAAAGGAAAGCACTACTCCCCATACCATAAGGGAAGCTAAATTACGGGCAAGGTAAGAGGCAGTGCCCGCAGGAAGAGTAAGCATAGCAATTACCATTACAAGGCCTACGAAAGTCTGGAGTAATACCACAGAAATTGCCGTTATTCCAAGAAGGGCGATAAAAAATAGTTCCGTAGGGACCCCCCGCACCTTGGCAAACTCTTCATCAAAGGCCGAAGCTTCCAATTGAGGGTAAAACCAATAGGCTAGGAACACTACTATCCCATCCAGTAGGGCAAGCAACATTAAGTTTTCCTGGGAAATAAGCAGGATATTTCCGAATAGATAACTCATAGGATCTGTGTAGCCCGGAGTTTTGGCTAAGAACAGGACTCCTAAACTCATACCAATAGCCCATACGGCATTTATTGCTGTATCTACCCTTTGTTTTGCCTTTAAGGACACTAGTCCTATAATAAGAGCAGAAAGCAAAGCAAAAAGCAGGGCTCCGGTTAAGGGTTGCATGCCTGGTACATATCTATGTACGGACAAAAATAGCGCTAACCCAATGCCGCCCAAAACCGCATGGGAAATAGATCCAGCAAGACCCGAAATGCGTTTTACCGTTACTACCGCGCCGACGACCCCAAACAGTATGGAAGAAAGCACTCCTGCATAAAAGGCATTCCGTAGAAAGGGTAAGGAGGGATTCAGGAGGGCAAGTACAAAGTCTTTCATAGGCGTTTTTGGGGTTCCTGACAACAACTATCCTCAGGCAACGTCTCGTTGTGAAGTACTTTTACCACAGCCCCTCCGTATAACTCCGCAGGTGCTTCTGTTACTGCGAGGGTTCGGTGTTGTACAATAGATTGACCCCGGGCATCCTTACCCCTTCGACCTACGCAAAGCACCCGGTCGGTTAGGGCGGAAACAAACTCCATGTCGTGGGTAACGATTAAAATGGTGGTGTTTCCCTTTAATTGTCCCAGGGTTTTAAAAAGTCTCGCTTCGCTTTCCACATCCATGTTCGTAGTCGGTTCATCCATAACAAGAATTTCCGGTTCTGCTGCAAGGGCCCGGGCTACTAGAACCCGCCGTCGCTGTCCCCCTGAAAGGGCATAAAAGGGTCGGTTAGCTAGGTCTCCTACCTCTACCTGTGCTAGGGCTCGTTTTACCGCTTCCGCGTCCTCAGGTAGGAATCGATGGAACCCGCGTAGCCTACCCATTCGGACTACCTCCCGCACCGTTATTGGGAAGTCCCTATCCGGGTCTGAATGCTGGGGTATGTATCCAATCCGTTCCCGAACCAACTCTGGAGCTTTGCCTAACACTTGAACGGTTCCTTCTACCGGTTTTTCCAACCCTAGCAGGAGTTTTAGCAAGGTGGATTTTCCCGATCCGTTTGGGCCTACTAAGGCAATAAATTCGCCCCGGTGAATATGGAAATGTACGTTTTCTAATACCGACAGGGAGCCGTAGGAGAAAGAGACTCCCTGGAAATCAATTACTTTTTCTCGACCTTCGATCCTATCCATATCCTTTATTTTGAAACTTTCCGTAAAGCTTCCCCCATCCGGTGAATATTGTCAAGCCAATCAGGGGCTAGAGGGTCTAACGGAACCACCTGGGCACCTAATTGCCGGGCTAAAGTATGAGCCGCCTGAGTGGGGAATTGAGCCTGCACAAATATTACCTTTACTCTATCCTCTTTTGCTTTTTCGATTAGCTTAGCCAGAGTTTGAGGATTGGGCTCTTTTCCGCCGGTTTCCACCGCTTCCTGGACAATACCGAACTCATCTAAAAAGTATCCAAAAGCTGGGTGATACACATACACCGGTTTTCCCTTTAAAGGCTCCAGGTCTTTTTTAAGACTTTCAAATAGGGAATCGATTTCCTGTACAAAAGCTTGATAATTCCTCTGGTACTCCTGGGATCGGGCAGGATTTATTTTGCTTAATGTGTCCCGCACATGGGAAGCTAAAATTTTTGCCGGCTCCCGTCCCAACCAGGTATGACGATCCTTTTCGATTTCCGCATGGGTTTGACCTTTTTCCTTTTCTTTATCGTGGGCGGCCTTGTCGGTTTCTTTCGTATGTTCCTCTTCGTGTTCATGAGCCTCTAGGGTACGAAAGGTCACTCCGGCGGTTCCCTCTACGATTAAAAGATTCGGATACAGGGAGGCCACCTTGGGTTTTAGCCGGTCGTCAAACTCCGTACTTAGCCGAATCCATGCTTTAGCCCGGGAAAGTTCTTCCATCTGCCTAGGGGAAGGCTCATAGGTATGAGGACTCTGCCCAGGTCCTACCAGGGTTAGTATGGTAGCGGTATCTCCTCCGATTCTTTTTACAAAATACGATTGGGGAAGAATACTAACGGCTACCACAGGTTTTGCCGTCTCTACTTTAACTTCTTTTGGCGCTTCTTTACGGCCTCCCGCGCTTAGGGGAAGCAAGGCAAAAAGGAAAACAATTCCCGCAAATACTGCATCCTTGCTCAATCTAGCGATTCTTAGCATACGATCCTCCTAAAAATGCAAATAATTTGCAAATATTGAGGCAAAATATAAAGAAGGTGTAATGAAAAGTCAATAGAAAACTACAATACAAAAGGGTTAAAAACCGTATGCTATTTTGAGCACGATAGTTTGAGAAAACTTTAGGGTGGGGGGATGACCTACTCGCTCTTTACTTCCTGGGTGTTGGTGTTGTGCTTAGAAGAATCTTCGCATCCAACGCCATCCATCCTTGGGAGGAAGAATACACTAGGGGATTTAAATCCATCTGAGAGATAATTCCTTCGGATGCATAGAGAAGTTCGGAAAATCGGACTAATAGATGTACAAGACCGATTCGATCAAAGGGTAATCCCCGGAAACCCTCGAATAATGGCCGAATCCGCAGCTCGC
>JBDNDI010000165.1:0-6255 GCA_046719195.1 Spirochaetales bacterium
CTCCGGGGAAACCATGCCTCCCGTATGAGCGGACAGGGGCAAGTAGGAATTGTACAAGGATATAAAAGTTTTTTTCTTTTAGATGAAGATGGGCAGGTTCTTCCTACCCACTCGGTTTCTGCGGGGTTGGATTATCCAGGCATAGGCCCGGAGTTAGCTTACTGGGGAGAGATGGGTCGAATAGAGTATACCACAGCTCGGGATACGGAGGCGTTAGAAGCCTTGGATTTTTTTGCCCGAACCGAAGGTGTGCTTTTTGCCTTAGAATCGGCCCATGCAGCAGCTGTCGCTTTGAAGCTCCTGCCTTCCTTTCCTAAAGACTCGATTGTCGTAGTAAATATGTCCGGTAGGGGAGACAAGGATCTGTTTATCACTGCCAGAGAGCTGGATCGGGATCGATGGAAAGAGTTTCTGCAGAGGGAGGCAAACAGTTTATGACGGCGTTAAAGACAAAGCTCATGTGCCATCTTGTGGCTGGGTATCCTTCCTGGGAACTCTCCCTTCAAGCTGCCGAGGCGATGGTAGAAGGAGGAGCGAAGTATCTGGAGGTGCAGTTTCCTTTTTCCGACCCCACTGCAGATGGGCCGAAAATCCAAGCTGCTTGCCACAGGTCTTTAGAGGTAGGTTTTACAGTAGAAAAAGGCTTCGAGTTAGTTTCTGCTCTTCACAGGCGTTTTCCCCAACTTCCGATCTGCCTAATGAGTTATGCCTCTCTACTCTACCGGAGAGGCATGCTAAGATTTCTTACAGAAGCGAAAAAGGCAGGGGTTTTTGGGCTGATAGTTCCCGACCTGCCGTATGATCAGGATGAGGGCTTGTTCCGGGGATGTTGGGATAAGGGGTTGCATCCGATTGCAGTTGTTCTTCCCGCCATAAAAGAATCGAGACTTAAAAACCTATTAGTTCTTCTAAAAGGGGCAGGAGAAACCTATCTGTACGTAGCCCTCCGTACCGGCATTACAGGCCAGGAGACAAAACTTGCCGATAGAAATATTAATTTCTTAGAGAAACTAAAAGAAAAAGAATTTCGTGCTTTTGCGGGGTTTGGGATATCTACCTCTAAGCAGGTGAGCGTATTACAGCCGTATGTAGAGGCAGTAGTGGTGGGGAGCTTTCTTGTAGAGGTAATTGAGAAGTCTTACCTGCTGGGCGCAGAAGGTTTGCGGCACTCTGTGTTAGACGCGGTTAAATCCCTGTTGCCTTAAACTGTAACAGGGTTCTATTTTTTTATTCTTTTTTGCGGATAGAGGCTTTTACCGAAGAGCCTAGTTGCTTTAGGCTGCTACAGTCTCCCTTAATTTTACCTAAGGGGACGCCGGCAGAGGCCATCCGTGGACGGGAGTCGGTACTTGCCGGTGTAGGACCGAAAAAGATGCAAAAGGCATTTCCGGGAGGCCAAAAAGCGATTTCTCCCACTTCGTACAGATCGCGCACGCTAGCGTCTTCTTTTACAGGGGCACTGCAGGAGCCGTAAAACTCGTCACCCCAGCGGGAAAGACGTAGGTCCTGGGGAAGACTCTTATAGAAGGTTTCCGGGCCTTTTCCGGCATACAGTTCTGCTTCGTAAGATTGATTTCCTATTTGGATAATAATTCCCGGCATAACCCCTCCTCTAAATGCCGACGATCGGAGTCGAACCGATACACCCTTGCGGGCGGCAGATTTTGAGTCTGCTGCGTCTACCAATTTCGCCACGTCGGCAAGGTGAATTTCGGTAGTATAGGATACTCACCTTTCCATAGACTGTCAATAAAGTTTTGAATATACTAATAGGAGGGAATGAGAAAGCCGGTTTTCCTATATCTTTTCAGTATGCTTTTAGTTTTAAGAGGGTTACCTATAAGGGGTAATCCACTCTCTACCCCTGGGGTTAGTTCTATCCCTTGGGGAGGTTCTATCGCTTTGGTAGCCGAGACATCTACGCTAGAGGAGGTTAAAATCGAAAACCATACAGGATACCCCTTAGTAGCTCTATACCTAGCCCCTACCTCCCGTCCTGCCTGGGGTACAAACCTTCTTCAGAAGGAGCTTTTCCCTTCCGATGTTTGGAAAGGGAGAATCTACCCCCAATATGGGTATGAACGATATTTCGATGTTTTAGCAATAGATACGGATGGAGACAAGTATCTTCAATCGGGTCTTGATTTTTGGCAATCCTCCCATGTTATCCTGACCTTTGAGGATTTCCTGGAACCTAGAAAAGAGGAAGGGGATGCAGAAGAGTATTTTGAGGAGTATGGAAATGAATCCGAAAAATCCGTTTTCTACTACGCAGAAACGAGATAGAACACGACGGATGGCCACCCTACCCATAGGGGAGTTCCTTCAACAGGTAGCTGCTTTAGATAATAAAAGTGCCACAAAAGTGCTGCAGCTTCAAAAAAAGCATCCTTCCCGTACTTTTGGGCAGATTGCCCTCGATAAAGGGCTTGTAAAAGACGACTTAACCCGTAAGTACCTTTCCTTAAAGGGATTCTTCTAGGAATGCATCTGTATACTTCCTGCAAACTCTGTAACCGGATTTGTAGAGTAGATCGTACTACAGGAGAAAGAGGGTTTTGCAGAGAATCCGACAACCTGCGAATTGCGTGGGCGGGAGTTCATAGGGGAGAAGAGCCTATTCTCTGCGGTCCTGGAGGCTCTGGCACAATTTTTTTTACAGGGTGCACGTTACGGTGTTTTTTTTGCCAAAACCTGCAGCTTAGCCGGGGTGAAATTGGTAAAGAGGTTCGAACGGAAGAGTTTGCTAGCCTTTGTCTACGCTTGCAAGAGACAGGGGTAGAAAATATTAATCTTGTCACCGGCACGCATTTTATACCCTCTATTGTGGAAGGGCTTGCTCTTGCCCGAAAGGCCGGATTAATCCTTCCGGTTCTTTGGAACTCTTCGGGTTTTGAAAATGTTCTTGCCCTCTCTTTGTTAGCTCCCTGGGTACAGATCTATGTGCCCGATTTAAAAACCTTAAATCCTGCCTTTTCTAAGGTAGTGTTTAACACACCTCTATATCCGGAAACAGCAACGCAGGCCATATTAGAAATGGCCTCGCAGCGATTTCCGAGGTTTGAAGGGGACAGGTTGGTAGAGGGTGTGGTGGTAAGGCACCTAGTTTTACCTGGATTTCTAGAAAATACCCGGGAAGTTATTCGATGGTTTTCTATCCATCTACGGTATAGGGCTATACTTTCCCTATTGGTGCAGTATACGCCCCTTCCTTCTATGTCCTTGCCTCCCAAACTTACGGACTTATTTGGGGTAGAATGGAACCGGGGAATCACCGAAGAAGAGTATGAAAAAGTATTGAGTTACCTGGAAGAATTTCGAATTACCGATGGCTTTGTGCAGGAGCTTTCCCCTTCGGAAAACCTGCTTCCGGATTTTGCTAAACCGGAAGCTTTCCCTTACAATCTCGCTTCCCCCATCTGGTCCTGTTGCGAACTACTCGGGGCCAATGGTGGTTCCTAGAAAAGGCCGATCTTCTAAAATACAGGATACATTGGGTAGGTCTGTACCTGAAGCAACAATTACTTTTAACTTTAACTCCTGGGCTTTACGGGCAGCAATAGGATCAAAAGGGGCATGAGTTCCCGGAATCCAGGTGTCGCCCACAAGATGTCGGAATTCTTCCCAGCTTAACTGGGCTAAGGGACGAGCAGTAGAATCTTTCCGGGGGTCGGCTGTGTATACTTGATCGATGTTGGAAAGGTTAATAACCGTATCCGCATGAAACGCTTCGGCTAGCAGCACCGCATCGTAATCGGAGGAACATCCCGGTTTCCATCCCGCAGCTATTAAAATGGATCCTTCAAAGGAACGGACAGAGGTAGGATCGGTTACTAAGGGATGCGGACATTCCTTTTGAAACAACCCCCGCAATAGCTCGCCGTTCAACCGTGTTGCTGCAATGCCGATCCAATCCTGTGCCTCGTTTTGGGGAACGTCCACTATCTGCCGATAAGCCTCCTGGTACTCCCGGGCGGTTCTACCACCGCCCACAATAAACACAAGCTTTCTTTGAGGTTGGTTGTTTAAATACGAACGCACTAATTGTGAAAGATCTTTTAAATATTTAATATTTATAGAATTAGGTACAACTATTGATCCGCCTAAGCTTATAATTTTTACCATGGTGGGGAGTATATCAAATGGCAGGAACCTAGGGAACAGGATAAAAACTTATCGTTAGCTCTTTTTTATAGTATATTAAATTATATGAATCCTGATATTACCGAGCTGCTAGAAGAATGGCCTTACGATCCAGAATCATCCATACGCATTATTTCTGCTTTAGATGGAAGAAGTGTGCTTCAGGTACGGTTACCCTTAGGTTTAGAGCAGTATGAATTAGATGGCAGGCCGGATGGAATAAAACCCCATGGGCATACCACCTATTTAGATTTTTTAGAATCCCGATTACAGGAGTTTATTCGGCAGAATCGTACCGAAGATGGGTTTGTGGTGTCCCATGAAGAGTTTCAAAAACTCCAGGAAGAAGGCACTTTTTTTTATTACCGTTATCTTTTGCTGTTCCAGATAAATGATTTTGAACGGGTTCTTCGGGATACCTCGCATAATTTACGAATCTGTGCCTTGGTCGAAAAGTATGTACAGAGTCAGGAGGATAAAAACTCTCTCTTACAGTACAAACCCTATATACTACGAATGAACGCCTTAGCCCGGTCTATGTTACTCCTGCAACGTCGGGAAGAAGAAAGAGCCAAGTCAGTTCTATCTGATACTATTGAGCAGATTCGTTCTTTACCCGAAGTTGATTCCCCTACGTTTCAGTTTGAAAAGATACGCTCTATAAATTATCTTACCTCAACCCTAAAACAGCTTATGGGAGAGAAAGAGGATGTGGTTCAACGATTAAAGAAAGAACTAGAAGAAGCGGTCAAAGAGGAAAATTACGAGCTAGCTGCCCGTCTACGGGATCAGTTAAGAGAATTGGAATGAACTTGACAAATACTACCCTTTCAGTATTATGCATCTAATGGCGGGATCCGGCTGTGCGTTTTAGTGTTAAAAATAGAATCCTTCTTTCTTCTCTAGTCGTGATGTATCTCTTTCCATTTCTGTTAGATGGACAGGAAATTCTAACAGCAGAGAATTTTTTCGACCAAATTTCTGCTAAGTATGGCGAAGTGCAGGATTATGTTGCCCAGGTTACTATCACGATCGAACGGGAGGTAATGGAAGGGACCCTGTACTACAAAATACCGAACCGATTACGGATAGACTATACCAATCCTGCCGAACAGGTGCTGGTTACCGACGGAAACCGATTGGTGGTATACATCCCTCAGTACCGGGTGGTGATGGCCCAAACCTTAAAACGGCGCTCAGCAGCTGCTATTGCCTCTATGGCTAGCCGGCAGGGGTTAATTCTTCTAAAACGCAACTATAGCATTGCCTACCTAAGCTCGCCTGCTCCGGTTCCCCTAGATGATCGAACTAAGGAACCTGTTACGAAATTAAAACTTACCTGGCGATCTAGTGATGAAGGTTTTCGAGAGTTAATCCTTTCCATAAATGCAGAAGGATACATTCGGCGTATTGAGGGAATTACGGTAGGGTATCAGCGAATAGTATTCGATTTCCGGAATCTTCGTATCAACCAGAATATACCTGACAGCCGGTTCCGGTACGACCCGCCCGCTTCGGCAAATGTTATAGAAAACTTTCTCTTTGATCCGGAAAATTAAAGCAGGAAGGAACTTACCGATGGAATCCATTGGAGAGAAACTTCGAAAAGCCCGGGAAGATAAACAAGTTTCCCTAGATCAGGTTGCTAGGGAAACCAATATTGCCAAACGGTACTTAATAGCTCTGGAGGAAGAAGATTCTTCCCAATTCCCCGGAGAAACCTATGCTCTAGGGTTTCTACGAAATTATGCTGAATACTTAGGGCTAAATTCCGCGGAGCTTATTACCCTTTACAAGAATATGCGGCTTCAGGAACAGCCCGTGCCTTTAGAAGCCCTATTAGAAAAGAAAAGATCACTTTCTCCCTATATAATAGGTATTGTAGTGGGTATTCTTGTGTTAGGTGCTGGCGTTGGCTACTATTATCTACGAATAAGAACGCAACCTAAAGAACCTGCTCCGGTCGTTCAAGGGGTAAGTCGGGTAGAGTACCGGGGGCAATTACTGGAGCAACTTTTTATCGAAGGAGACGAAATAACCTTTTCTGAACCTATCGGTACTATAAAGGTGCAAAAAATAGGTTCTACGGTAGATCTGGTAGGCATTTTCGGC
>JBDNDI010000166.1:0-6245 GCA_046719195.1 Spirochaetales bacterium
TAGGTATGGAGTAGAGGTTATAGGATCGAACATAGAGTCTATACGAAAAGCAGAAGACCGCGGGCAGTTTAAAGAGTTGATAAACCAGTTGGGATTAGAATCTCCCCGTTCTCGAGTAGTTCGCTCCATTAAGGAAGCTATAGATGCAGTTCCGGAAATTGGTTTGCCCTTTATTGTGCGTCCGAGTTTTACCTTAGGAGGGAAAGGCGGAAGTGTGGTAAAAACAAGGGAGGAACTTGAACCCCTGGTGGAGCGGGCTCTGTTTGAAAGTCCTACGCATGATGCATTAATGGAAGAATCTTTGCTAGGGTGGAAAGAGTTTGAGCTTGAGGTAATGCGGGATAGAAAGGATAACGCAGTTATTGTGTGCTCCATAGAAAATATTGATCCTATGGGAGTACACACAGGGGATAGTATAACTATAGCTCCCATTCAGACCCTATCGGACAGGGAATACCAGGCTATGCGCACTGCAGCTATCCAAATACTTCGGGGGGTGGGAATCGATTGTGGAGGTTCCAATGTCCAATTTGCGGTGCACCCTAAAACCGGGCGAATGGTGGTAATTGAAATGAATCCAAGGGTGTCTCGCTCCAGTGCCTTAGCGAGTAAA
Source organism: Spirochaetales bacterium (assembly GCA_046719195.1). Taxonomy (GTDB): domain Bacteria; phylum Spirochaetota; class Spirochaetia; order DTKZ01; family DTKZ01; genus DTKZ01. Next base: position 614 of record JBDNDI010000166.1, read on the forward strand.
GCCACGGGTTTTCCTATCGCAAAATGTTCCGCTCGATTGGCAGTGGGATACACATTAGATGAAATTGTAAATGAAATAACGGGAATAACCGCATCCTGCTTTGAACCTGCTTTGGATTACTGTGCGGTAAAAGTACCCCGTTTTGAATTAGAAAAGTTCCCCGAGAGTTATAGAGAGCTAGGAACGCAGATGAAGTCGGTGGGGGAATCTCTTGCCATGGGGAGAACTTTCTTAGAGGCCTTGAATAAGGCAATACGAGCTGCGGAGTTTGGGTTTGAGGGGTTGGAGGAAGTATCTACTTCAGAAGAGGAACTAATGAGTATGATAAAAACTTTCCACCCGAGAAGAATTTTTGCCTTATATACCCGTTTAAAAGCGCTAGGAGAAGCTTGCCTCGAAGAGCTCTCTCAGCTAACAGGATATGATCGGTATTTCCTTTACGAAATGTGTCAACAGGCAACCTTAGAAAAACAGATTCAGCAGAAAGGGTTAGAGGAAAATACCTTAAGAATAGCAAAAGCCTATGGGATAAGTGATAAACGGCTTGCCCGACTAACTAGCCAAAAGGTCTCTGCAGTGTACCAATTCAGAAGTGAACGAGGAATAGGACGATGTTACCATTTTGTAGATACCTGTGCAGGGGAGTTTAAAGCTTCCACTCCTTACTTTTACTCTTCCCATGGAGAGATAGATGAAGGAGATTCTTTAGAAGATCCAGTAGTTATTTTAGGAAGTGGCCCTAACCGTATTGGTCAGGGGCTTGAGTTTGATACTTGCTGTACGTTGGCTTCCTTTGCCTATCGCAAATATGGAAAAAAGGTGGTTATGATCAACTCAAATCCTGAAACGGTATCCACCGATTACAATGTTTCGGACCGATTATACATGGAACCGTTAACCGTAGAGGATGTACGGTCCGTTTTGCACAAAGAGCGAGCACGTCAGATTGTGGTACAATTAGGGGGGCAGACTCCTCTGAACATGGCAGAAACCTTAGCAAGCGAAGGGTATGAGATTGTAGGTACCTCAGTAGATTCCATTAATGCCATGGAAGATCGTGGATTATTTGCACAACTAGTTCAAAAGATAGGTTTACGACAACCCAAGAATGGTATGGCGGCAAACTCTGAAGAGATATGGAACACAGTAAAATGTATTGGGTATCCGGTGTTATTACGTCCTTCCTATGTATTGGGAGGGCGAAGTATGTTCATTGCCTATTCTGATGACGAACTAAAAGAGTTTTTATCCCGCTACCCCCATATGACAGCAGAAAGACCTGTCTTAGTTGATCAGTTTCTAGAAGATGCTTTTGAATACGATGTAGATGCTCTATCCGATGGGAAGAATGTCTATATTGGGGGAATCATGGAGCACATAGAAGCCGCAGGTATTCATTCCGGGGACTCCGCCTGTGTGTTCCCTCCCTACAAATCTGAACCAGAAATTCTTCAAGAGATGATAGAGGTTACTGTCCAGATTGCTCGAGCTATCCAGGTAAAAGGATTTCTTAATATCCAGTTTGCTGCAAAAAATGGTCTGTTGTATGTGTTAGAAGTAAATCCCCGGGCTTCCCGAACTGTTCCTTTTATTTCCAAAGCTTCGGGAGTAAACCTGGTAGAAAAAGCCGTACAAATATGGATGGGTAGGGACCTGAAGCAACAGGGGCTAGTTCGTGCTAATGGAATTGGGGTAGGTACCTGCCGCACCGGATGGGCTGTAAAAGAAGCCATGTTTTCTTTTGATAGATTAAAAGAGGTGGATCCAATTTTGGGGCCTGAAATGAAGTCTACCGGTGAGGTTATAGGCCTAGGGCAAACTTTTGGGGAAGCTTTCGCAAAAGCCCAGCTTGCTGCAGGCACAAACCTTCCAACTAAAGGCAGGATCTTTATAACCGTCCATGAGGACGATCGGAAGGCTATCCTTCCTATTGCAAAAGATCTTGAAGCTCTAGGGTTTCAAATTGCTGCAACCCGGGGTACTGCCGATTTCCTGTTTGAACACGGAATATTCTGCGAGGTAATTCTAAAAATTCATGAAGGTCGTCCTAACATTATTGATCATATGCAAACCGGAAGAATACAGCTGCTCATTAACACACCTTTGGGAAAATATTCCCAACGGGAAGACGGCTATATGCGGATTGAAGCTGTAAAGAGAAAAATACCCTATACAACCACCACCTCCGCAGCGGCAGCTGCTGTGGAAGGTATACGGTACCTTCTGCAAAATCAGAGGGTACCGTACCTTTTGGATACTATCCAGAGCTTTGTGGCAAAATAAAAGTGTTGTAATAGTAGTTGAGACTGTCTACTAAAGCTTCCCAGGAAGCTTCTACAATATTTTCGCTTACTCCCACCGTGTCCCAGCTATTCTGATGATGATCGGTGAATGAAATAAACACTCTTACCTTGGCTGCAGTACCCGCAGTTTCGGGATTTAGTACCCGTACTTTATAGTCGGTTAAGCTAATATCGTTGATGAAGGGATAAAAGTGGGCTATCGCGTCCCTGAGGGCGCCATCTAAAGTTTCTACCGGCCCGACTCCTACGGCGGCACCCATTACATCTTTCCCGTTGATTCGTAGAAAGATCCTTCCCACAGTTTTCGAGGGGCTTTCCCAGGTCTTGTAGGTTTCTAAATGGTAATTGTTCAACTCCATCAAGGGTTTGAATATTTTCAAGGCTTTTCGAATAAGCAGGTCAAAAGAGGCTTCTGCAGCTTCATATTCGTAACCCCGTATTTCCCGTTCTTTTAAGATTTGAATTAAGGTTTCTACTTCCTCAGAATTTTTTTCGAATTTCCCGTATTTAGAAAGCTTGTCTAGTACAGTGGATTTTCCCGCTAATTCGGAAAGGAGAATTCTGCGTTCATTCCCTACCAATTTTGCATTGATGTGCTCCATCAGATAATCGGCTTTGGAGAGTACATCCGCATGTTGACCCGCCTTATGGCTGAAGGCGGCTTCTCCTACGTAAGGCTGACGTTTATCCGGAATAATATTGGCTTTTTCCGCCACAAACCGCGAAACCGAAGTTATTTTATGTATGTGGGGAGCACAGGAACTCTCGATGTTCATCTTTAGAGTAAGAGTAGGGATGATGGCACAGAGGTTTGCATTTCCACATCGTTCCCCCCAACCATTAATGGTTCCTTGCACATGGACAGCTCCTGCTTCTAGGGCAAGTAGGCTGTTGGCAACTGCATTCCCTGTATCATTATGAAAATGCACTCCGAGAGGGGCCAACTGTGATTTAGGTAAGGCAGCCATAATTCTTTGCACCTCTTGGGGTAAAGTGCCCCCATTGGTGTCACAAAGAACCAAACAATCTGCCTTTGCAGCGGTTCCTGTAAGCAGGACCTTCACTGCATATTCAGGATCGTCCTTGTACCCATCGAAAAAATGTTCTAGATCAAAAATTACAGTTCTTCCTTCCGATTTCAAGTAGGATAGGGAGTCGTAGATCATTTCTAGATTTTCCTCTAGGGTGGTTCTTAAGACTTTCTCTACATGGGCTTTCCAGGTTTTTCCTACCACGACTACGACTTCAGTTTCCGCTTCCAGTAAGGCCCGAATGTGGGCGTCTTCCTTTGCAGAGTGGTGAGGTTTGCGGGTAGATCCGAAGGAAGCGATACGTGCATGCTCGAATTTTTCCTTTTTTACTATTTCAAAGAAAGCTTCTTCCTTTTGGTTAGATAGAGGGAACCCCCCTTCAATATAATCTACGCCTAGTTCATCCAATTTATGGGCAATCTGGATTTTGTCCGAAAGGCTAAAACTAACCTCAATGCCCTGCATACCATCCCGAAGGGTAGTGTCAAATATTTCTACTTTCATTGGGCCACCTTTTGTTCTTTATGGTTTCCTTTTAAAGCACGATACCGGTTCATAGCGCTTAAATAAGCCCGTGCACTCGCCTCTAGAATGTCTGTTGAGGCTCCTCGTCCCACACATCGGTGCTCATCAAAAAGTACAACTACGCCAACTTCACCTACCGCTTGCTTGCCGGGGGTAACAGCCTGCACATTATACTCCTGCAGCTCTCCCGTAATTCCGGTTGCCCGTTCTATTGCATGAAATACTGCATCTATGGGGCCGTCCCCTGTAGCAGCTTCTTCTAATATTTCTTCTCCCCTGCGAATTCTCACCGTAGCTGTTGGAACCGATTGGTTCCCTGTAATAATGTTAAAGTACTCTAAAGCGTATACGTCTACCTCCTGCCCCAATTGGTCACCGATAATCGCATATATGTCTTCATCGAAAACCTCTTTTTTCCGGTCTGCGATTATTAAGAAGCGGTCATAAGCATCTTTCAATTCTTTTTCGGTTAAGGTAATGCCTAAATCTTTCAGCCTTTTACTAAAACCATGCATACCCGAATGTCGTCCAAGTATAATTTTGCTCTCGTCCCTGCCAACCGACTCTGGAGTCATGATTTCGTAAGTTTCCCGTTTCTTTAGTACGCCGTCTTGATGAATACCGGATTCATGAGCAAAGGCATTTTCTCCCACAATAGGTTTGTTTCTTGCAATGGGGAAACCGAGAATAGTGGCAAGCAATTTAGAAGTAGGATAAATCTGTCGGGTATTTATTCCGGTGGTATAGGGGAACTGGTCTTTGCGTACATTCAGGCACATAATTACTTCTTCTAGAGCAGCATTACCTGCCCGTTCCCCGATACCATTCACCGTAACCTCTATCTGTCGAGCTCCTACTCGTATAGCTGCGAGGGTATTGGCTACGGCTAACCCTAAATCGTTGTGGCAGTGAACGGAAAGTATAGCTTTATCGATATTGGGTGTTCCCTCAATAATAGCTTTAAGAAATTGTTCAAACTCATAGGGGGTTGTGTATCCCACGGTGTCAGGAATATTAATAATGGATGCTCCTTCTTTTATTACAGCCTCTAACACACGGCAAAGGAAAGGAATCTCGCTGCGGGTACCATCTTCGGGCGAAAACTCTACCTCAGCACACTTTGACCGGGCATATCTAACAGCTTGTTTTGCCATTTCAAGCACGGATTCCGGATCCTTTTTTAACTTGTACTGCATATGTAAAGGTGAGGTAGATATAAAGGTGTGAATACGGGGATGCTCGGCTTTACTCAAGGACTCGGCGGCTAGATCTAGGTCTTTTTCTACAGCTCTAGCCAAAGCCGTAATGATAGCCCCCTTTACCTTTTCTGCGATAAGCTGGCAACCTCGAAACTGTTGGGGAGAGGAAACAGGAAATCCTGCTTCAATAGCGTCTACCCCTAACCGGACTAACTGCAGAGCTACTTCATACTTTTGCTCTACTGTCATTGCAGCCCCTGGAGACTGCTCCCCATCCCTCAATGTGGTGTCAAAAACATACACTCGTTCCATTCAAGACTCCTTTCTTGGTTTTACCAAAAAAAATTGGCCGTCCCCCCTTTAGCAGGAAGGACGGCCATAGTATCCATATACTATACCTATCTATGCTTCCTGCCTCCAGGAAAGAACTAGGGCGAGTAGAATAATAGATAGGCTAATGCCGTTTCCTAAGTTGAAAAACATATTTACCCTCTGCCTTTTAAATACATAATTTCTACTGTTTTGTCAACAAAAATTGTTGTATAGTACAGAAGAATGGAAGATGTATCTGTTT
>JBDNDI010000167.1:0-6236 GCA_046719195.1 Spirochaetales bacterium
TGGGATCTCTTTGTCCGACTATTGCGGATGATCGTGGTACCTGTGATCTTTCTATCGTTGGTGGGAGGAGCGGCTAGTATTAGCCCGGCTCGTTTGGGCAAAGTGGGTGTAAAGATTATCGTTTATTATATTGTAACAACTGTTATAGCTGTAATAATCGGCTTACTTTTTGCCAACCTTTTAAAACCTGGCCTTGGTCTGAATCTCGCCGGTGTGACAGGGGCAGGTAGAGAACTGAAACAACCGGATATTATTACTACCTTACTCAATATTGTACCGACCAACCCAGTAGAATCTTTAGCAAAGGGAGATGTGCTTCCCATTATCTTTTTTGCTTTGGTGTTTGGAATCGGACTTTCCTACCTGGCAGAAAGTGCGGATCCTAGGTTAAAAGAAGGGGCTAAACTCTTTCTCCAGTGGATCGATACTGGAGCAGAAACCATGTACAAAGTGGTAAGGGGAGTTCTACAGTACGCACCTTTGGGTGTTTTCGCCTTAATTGCCCTTGTATTCGGACAACAGGGTTCTAAAGCTTTTGGGCCTTTAGGAATGGTAACCCTTACGGTATACCTAGCTTTAATTGTACATCTATTTTTAACCTATGGTATCTTCCTTAAGGTGAATAAACTAGGTCTTTGGAAGTTCCTCAAAGGGGCAAAAGAAGCTATGATTACTGCCTTTGTAACCCGCAGTTCTTCTGGTACCTTACCCGTAACTCTGCAATGTGCAGAAGAAAACCTGGGGGTTCCCCGAAGTATTAGCTCTTTTACCTTACCTTTAGGAGCCACCATTAATATGGACGGTACCTCTATTTACCAGGGAATCTGTGCTCTTTTTGTAGCTTTTGCAGTGGGTCAGAGTTTAACCTTTAGCCAGCAGCTTACGATTATTATTACTGCCACTTTGGCCTCTATTGGAACCGCAGGCGTTCCCGGAGCTGGTGCCATAATGCTGTTGATGGTATTGAATTCTATTGGTATGCCGGTTAAAGAAGGGACTCCTATTGCCATGGCCTATGCCATGATTCTAGGTATCGATGCTCTCTTGGATATGGGACGAACCTGTTTGAACGTTACCGGCGATATGGTAGGTTCTTCTATCGTAGCTAAATCGGAAAAGGAACTGGACGAAAGCAAGTGGGCTTAATATATAATAGTCTGTCATGCAACTACCGTTAGTTATCGGCGGGGGGGTAGGTCCTATGGCGGGCGTTGCCCTCCACGCCCGTATTATCCAGCACACCAGAACAGATGGTACCGATCAGTCCCATTTGGAGGTGTTACATTTTTCTTGTTCTAATCGTGTCCTAGATCGTACCGAATACCTATTGGGTAAAGTAAAGGAAAATCCTGCCTGGGGTATGGTACAGATATTTGAAGCTGCCTGGGAAGCGGTAAAAGTTTTGGGGTACGAAGGTATAGGGGCTATCGGGGGTATCCCCTGCAATACCTTTCATGCTCCTTCTATCTTTTCCTTATTTCAAGGAGAAATATACAAACGGGGGATTCGGATTCGGGTGCTGCATCTTTTAGAGGAAACTGTTCGCTTTATTGCAGAGAATTACCCTGAGCAAAAAAATATAGGAGTGCTTTCCACATCGGGTACCCGTAAAACCGCCCTCTATCGGCAGCTCTTGGAATCAAATGGGTATCGGATTGTAGAAGTACCAGAAGAGGAACAGGACGCTATTCAGCAGGCAATTTATCATCCTGAGTGGGGAATAAAAGCGAAAAGTCCGGTTACCCCGAAAGCCCGAGAGGAGGTGGTTCGGGCTATACATAGAGTAAAGGAAAGAGGTGCTGAAGCAGTAATTTTAGGATGTACAGAACTGCCCCTAGCGGTACCCGAAACTATTTTAGAAGATGTTCCTATCCTGGATCCTATGGTTGCCTTAGCCCGGGCCATGATCCGGGAAGCTGCTGCCGATAAACTCCTGCAGCCTCTCCCTAGTCTATAAGTTCTATTAAGGAAAATCATTACAAATCCAGAGGGTAAGGAAATGAAAAGTTTAAACGACCTAGCAAAACGTTCTGCACTTTCCTTAGACAGGCTAGTGCGCATAGAGGAGTACATTCTTAATACCGGTTACTTAACGGTTGAAAAAGTTAGGGCGGAGATGGAATGGTTCTTGGTAGATCTCGGTATAGATGCCTACTATTTCCGTACAACCGGAGATGTAGACATTGCCCGACACCTTATTGCTTTAAGTGCATCGGATTTAATAAACCGTCATGGAGGAGGAGGAACGGGAATCCAGCTTATTAGCGAGCGGGAAGAGCAGGCAGTATACATTATCGAAGACGACCCGGAAAAAATGCTTGAATTAGAGGCCCGTATTGAAGCCAAGTATTCTACCTATCATTTAGAAAGCTATATTACCCGCGAGACGGATCGGGGCAAACCCCTCCGCTTCTACATCCTTACCCAACCCAATTTTAAAAGTTGTGGAAAAAACGAAGCTCCGAAAACCTTTGAAGAAGCGGCAAGTACCGTGTTTTTTAAACGCTCAATTCCAGAAACTATAGAACGGTACAAAAAGTTTTGGGAAGAAATGAACAAGCGGGAAACACCCTTGATATCCGTCTCATTAAAAGAAGAAACCGACGAAACCCGCATAATGATAGGTTTAAAAGGAAGAGAATACTGGCAAATCTTCACTACCTTCTCTCAACTCTTGGCTATGTATAATTTACAGGTCCGGAGAAAGTACGCAGAACCATTCTGTGACCACAAACGAATAGCAAGTTTCTATTTTCCAAGGCTTAAGGACGAAATCCTTTCGAATTTAATCCGGGATCTGAATATCACCTTAATGATACCCAAAGGCTCCATTGGGGATCTGTTCCGGGAAGGGGTTCTACCTCCCCAGAAAACCATGTATGCCCTTTCTGCTGCTATATTTACCCATCAGTTCCTTTCCCTCCTAACAGATGAATATGTTACTTTGCAGCGGGCTCTTAAAGATCAACCCGAATCGCGGGGTATTGTAGACAACCTAAAACTCCATTTAATTAAGGATACCTACTCTAGTTCCCGCATTGCTAACACGGTCCGGACCCATTTGCATATTGTTGAACTTCTATATCGGGATTTTGAATTACGGTTTAAGGATCCCAACAACAAGGAGAGAGAGGCTTTACAAGAAGAGATACAGCAGCGAATAGAACGAGAGGTCCCCTACAACAAAGACCGAGAAATCCTTCGTTACTTTTTAAAGTTCAACCAATCCATCGAACGTACCAATTTTTATATAGCTGAAAAGAGCTGCATGGCTTATAAATTAAGTCCTAGCATCATTGATCCGGTAGATTTTCCTGAACCTGTGTTTGGTTTATTTTTCTTAGTAGGGCATGATTTTATCGGTTTCCATATCCGGTTCCGGGAAATAGCCAGGGGGGGAATCCGGATAGTACGATCTCGATCTATCGATATCTATGCCCATAATATCGATACGATCTTTACCGAAAATTACAATTTGGCCTGGACGCAACAACGGAAGAATAAAGACATTCCCGAAGGGGGAGCCAAAGGTACCATCCTTCTCAACTTGGAAAGTCAAAATGCAGCAGAACGGGCCTTTAAGGATTATGTAGATGGGCTGTTAGATCTATTGGTGGAGCCGGAAGCAAACGGTAAGTTCAAAGTCCGGGAACTGTTATTTTTAGGTCCAGATGAGGGCACTGCAGGTTTAATGGATTGGGCAGCCTTGCACGCTCAGAAGAGGGGATATGTGTACTGGAAATCTTTTTCCACAGGGAAGGCTCCGGAGCTCGGTGGTGTTCCCCACGATCTGTATGGTATGACAACCCAGGGCATCCATCAGTATGTATTGAGCCTTTTAGAAAAAGAAGGGTTGAAAGAGGAACAGGTAACAAAGATTCAAACCGGAGGACCGGATGGGGATTTGGGCAGTAATGAGATTCGCTTTTCCAAAGACCGGACCTTAGCCATTGTGGATGGAAGCGGTGTGCTGTATGATCCCAAAGGAATCGATCGAAAAGAGTTAATGAAGCTAGTAGAAAAACGGGTAACGGTGGATCACTTTGATAGAAAGAAGCTCTCAAGCGGAGGGTTTTTTGTTTCGATTAACGACCGGGATGTAAAATTACCCGATGGGGAGCTTATTGCTAATGGGGAAGAGTTTCGGAATATTTTTCATCTTACCAAGTATGCCAATGCCGACCTTTTTGTGCCCTGCGGTGGAAGACCCGGCGCTGTGAATATCAGCAATTGGAAACAATTGTTCAATGCAGAAGGGAAACCCAAGTTCCGTTACATTGTAGAAGGAGCCAACCTCTTTATCACCGAAGATGCTCGGTTGCGGTTGGAGGAGCATGGAATACTTGTATTCAAAGATGCTTCAACCAATAAAGGCGGGGTAACTTCCTCTTCCTTTGAAGTGTTCGCTTCCCTAGCTCTAACAGATGTCGAGTACGATCAGCACCTGCGGGTAAAAGAGGAAAACCTTCCTCCCTTTCGCGAAGCGTATGTAGAGGCCATTATCGGAAAAATAAAGGAGAATGCCCGGCTAGAATTCGAGCTTCTCTACCAGGAGTGGAAAAAACGAGGTATTCCTCTGACAGTATTGTCCAATCAGGTAAGTGGAAAAATCAATCAAATTACCGACACGGTGAGGGAATCTTCCCTGGTAAAGGATGAACGGATCGTGCGGAAAGTAATAGAAATCTATACTCCCAAACCGTTATTAGAATTGTTAGGACTAGAGGAAATCTTAAGGCGGGTTCCCGCTTCCTACATACAGGCTATAACCGCTACAAAAATTGCCACCGATTATGTGTATACTAAGGGCCTTCAAGCGAATGAAGTAGATTTTGTGGACTTTATTCAATCGCTGCGAGGCTAGGCTCTATCCACTCTTCCCCTTCCTCTATTTGAAGACTTAGTTGTAAGAGGGCTTGCAAAAGATCTTCCTTGCCCTCTTTGGTTTTTGTAGAAACAAGTACGGAATTGGGAAAGTCTCTAGCCTTTTGCTTAAGCTCTGCCCTGTCGGCTACCAGGTCGATCTTGTTTAACACAGTAATTACGGGTTTATCCTCTACCCCTATATCCCGAAGAATCGCTCGGGTAGTTAGGGCTTGGCGGTAGAGTTCTTTTGAGGAAGCATCGACAACATGGATTAAAAAGTCAGAAAGGATGGTTTCTTCCAAGGTAGCTTTGAAAGCAGCAATAAGCTCAGGCGGTATTCTCTGAATAAACCCTACCGTGTCGCTGAGTAGAAGGAACTCACCCCGTTGAGGGAGGTAAAGTCTACGGGTAGTGGGATCGAGAGTGGCAAATAAAGCATCTTGCACTAGTACCTCTGATCCGGTTAGCAGATTCAGTAGACTGGATTTCCCCGCATTGGTATACCCCACCAGGCTACCCTGAAGCACTCCTGTTTTTATTCTTCTTCCCCTCTGCACCTTTCGTTGGGCTTCTACCCACTGCAGCTCCCGCTTACATTTTTGTATGCGGTGCAGCACTTTCCGACGGTCTAACTCTAACTGGGTTTCCCCCTCTCCCCGAGTACCTCGGGCACCTCCCCTCTGCCGGGAAAGATGGGTCCATTTTCGGGTAAGCCGGGGTAAAGAGTATTCCATGCGGGCAAGTTCAACCTGTAGCTGCGCTTCCCGCGTATGAGCCCGATCGGCAAAAATTTCCAAAATGACTTCCTGGCGGTCTATCACGCAGGCATGGGTAAGTTGTTCCCAGTTTTTCTGCTGCGAGGGGGACAGGGATTCATCGAATACAATTAAATCTATCCCTCTTGCTGCTGCCATTTCCTGTATTTGCAAAGCTTTTCCTGTACCCAAGAGGTATCTGGGATGAGGGGATCGGAGGGATACCACCATGTGTCCTTCTACCTGTATGGAGAGCGAAGAGACTAAAGCCTCTAGTTCTAAAAGAGAGGCCTGCGTTTCAGTTTTGGATAGATGGGGGAGCTGCACTCCCACAATCAAGGCTTTAGAGGGTGGGTGTATCAGAAAACAGGTTTCCTCCTTTTCTCATATTCGGTATATTAAATATAACAAATTATTAACCCTGATGCCATTCCGAATACGGTAGCTTCTGTAGGGAAGTATAAGGGGTTAAGAGGGAGGCTAAAGTGAAGAACGCACGAAAGGGGAAAGTATGTTTAGGCTTTGCCCTTGTTTTTTTAGTGTTTGTGGGCGTGTCTAGCGCTTCAGGGGAAACCATCAATATTCTGGCCCCCTATGCGGGTTGGGTAACGAATG
>JBDNDI010000168.1:0-6206 GCA_046719195.1 Spirochaetales bacterium
TAAAAAATCCTCTGATTGTGGGAGCCTGTAGTCTCACATCCGACCTAGACACTATCAAAAGAATAGAAGAGGCAGGAGCCGGATCTTTTATTATCAAAAGTTTGTTCGAAGAGCAGGTTCAGTTGCAGAGTTTCCTAATGGAAGAAGACCTACACCGGTACGATGAATGGCATTCGGAAATGGTATCTATTTTCCCAGATTTAAAAGATTCGGGGCCGGAGGAACACTTGCATTGGGTTCGCAAAACTAAAGAATCCGTATCTATTCCTGTAATTGCTAGCCTAAATGCAGTAAACCAGGAAACCTGGGTGGAATGGGCTAAACTTTTAGAGCAAACTGGAGTCGACGGTTTAGAGTTAAACTTTTTTGCAACTCCCACAGATTTTCTAAAAACTGCAAAAGAAATCGAAGACGAACAGGTAACTATCATAAAAGAAATTAAAAAAGCAGTAAAAATACCCATTTCTGCTAAACTAAGCTCCTTTTATACCAATCCCCTGCATTTTATTAAACAATTAGATGCTGCAGGTGTAGATGGGGTAGTGCTTTTCAACCGATTTTTTGATCCAAGTTTAGACGTAGAAAAAGAGAAAACCGACTATCCCTTTAATCTATCCAATCCGAATGATCATCGGATTGCCCTTCGATACATCGGTCAGCTCTCAGGTAAAGTAAAGGCAAGTCTCTGTGCTTCCCATGGTATTCATGCTTCTTCCCATGCCTTAGAAGTGTTACTAGCCGGAGCGGATGCCTTCCAGGTGGTTAGCACCTTATACCGGAACAAACTCGCTACTATTTCTGTGTTTCTGCAAGAAATCAGCGATTGGATGGAAAGAAAGGGATATCAATCGTTAGGAGAGTTTAAGGGTAAACTCAACGCGCAAAATAATCCTGATAAGTTTACCTATAAACGAGCCCAGTATGTAAAATTACTTATGCGGCCTCACAATTTCCTTGCAAAACCTAAAATTATCTAGGTGAATTTTAATTAATCTAAGGGCTCGTTCTTAAAAAGGTTTGGGTAATAAAAAGGGCGAGCCCTTTAGTATTTTTGTTCTCGATCTGAGGCAAATTGTGATTCGAATACCTATAGAGAAGCTAACAAAAGAAACTCTTGAAAAACGATACTATACTGTGCGTCCCATTTACGAGGATATTTTAGAAAAGTTCCATCAAACGCTTTTGCCTATTTTAGAACCTGCAGGAGTTAAGTTTACCCTTAAAAAAAGAATAAAATCTTTTGAAAGTCTCTTCTCAAAAGTCTTAAAAAAAGCTAGACAGGTACGCCAATACTCCCATTTTGAAGGAGTAGAACCTTCCGTAATAATTACCGATTTTATTGGATTACGGATTGTGTGTCCTTTTATAGAGGACACAATCAAAGTAGAAGATCTGCTGCGGCGCAATTTAGAAGTGCTAGAGCAAGAGAACAAGGGAGAAGAGTACTCCCCCCATGAGTTTGGTTATGTTTCTACCCATATTATTGTAAAAATTGCCGGTAACATGATTGTAGAGGGAGTTCTACAGGAAGACGTTTTAGCAGAAATTCAAATCCGCACTATTCTGCAAGATGCCTGGGCCGAAGTAGAGCATGAACTGATGTATAAAGCAGAGTTTACTCCTTTTGATGAACCTTTAAGACGCAAACTAGCCGCTGTAAATGCAAATCTGAGTCTATCAGATATAATTTTTCAGGAAATTAGGGATTACCAGCGTAGATTGCAGGCAGAACTAAAAACTCGACGTACCAGTTTCCTTTTAAAGATACAATCAGAAACAGAGGAAAATCTTAAGAATTCGAATGCTAGGTTCCCAGGCTTCCCTCCCCAGTTCCAGGAAGGGCAGGAAATACAAGAATCCCAAGAAATACAAAGAATGGCGAAAGGCTCTCCTTTCTATGAAACGCTGGATAATTTGCTTTTAAATGCCCTTACTGCCCATAATCAACAACAGTATGATAAAGCTATTGATATGTATAGTTCTATTCTTGCCCGAAAACCAAAAAAATCTATCCGGGCATTAGTGTATATTCATCGGGGGATGGCCTTTTTTGGGGAATCTAAGTACGATAAAGCGTTAGAAGATTTTACCGCCGCTCTAACCTTGCAACCGGAAAATCCAAGGATTTACTATTACCGGGGAATTGTTCAGCGATTTCGAAAAGATCTGAACGGTGCCTTGTTGGATTTTAACCGGTCTTTAGATTTGGACCCCTATCACTTTGATTCTTTATTCAGCCGTGCCCAGGTATATTTTTCTCTTGGGAACTATGTCCAGGCTATGGAAGACTGTAAACAAGCCCTTGCTTTAAAACCAAAGGTTGCTGAGGCGCAACGATTTTTAAAAGTAATAGAGCGGAAAATATCTTTGTAAGGAATCCTTATACCTCTATTTGGGAAAACAGGTCGGGAAAGTCCGGAGTGGCGTCGGTTATAAGGGGTACGGGTCTTTTAAGGATCTCAGTAATGTAGGGATACTCTACAGTCATTGCATGTAGGGTGGCCCCATTCACTAGATGGAGCCCCTTAAGGTTAAGATCCTGCATCCTAGAGTCGATTTCTTTAGCAGTTCTTGAAGTGGGTTTAAGCGAATCCGATGCTATGGAAATGGACCAAAAGGTAGCGTACATCTGGATAAAGGTATACAGACGTTCTACGTGGTTAAATACGGATTCTAAGGTTTTACGTATGCAAGCAAAGGCTAGAGGCCGGGTAATAGGGGATTCGGAGTGCATAACAAATAATCCGTTAGAATTACGGAATGATCGTTTTACGGCCTGAAAAAACTCCTGGGTGTAGAGCATTTTAGAGGGGCCAAACGGGTCTGTCATATCCATTATGACTACATCGAAGGCACCCGGATGAGATTCCACAAATGCCCTTCCATCCATAAAATGAAAGCGGACCCGGGGATCTTCAAAAGCCCCTTCGTTAATACTAGGCAAGTAGCTTCGAGAAAACATAACTACTTCCTCATCTAACTCGGCAAAATCCACCCATTCTACGGTAGGGTACTTTAGCACTTCCCGTAAAATACCCCCATCTCCTCCCCCGATTACAAGGACCCTTTGAGGATTGGGATGGGTTAGAAGAGCGGGATGGGTCATAGGCTCATGATACTGCCAGTCGTTCTTCTCGGCAACTTGGGTTATTTTATCCAGTAGGAGTACTTTTCCGAACTCACCTGTATCTACCAGCTCGATTTCCTGAAATTTGGTTTTACCTTTGTACAAACTTTTTTCCACTGTATAGAAAAATCCCGAGGTTTTATTTAGCCATTCGTGAATTAACCGTTTTTCTGCCATGAAGTAACTCCTGGATATTTTACAGATTTTTGCATTCGAAGATCTCTTGCATTTCCATTTTTAGCATATCTCTAATAGCCCGTTTTTCTTTGTTGGACAGGTGTTCTACCTCCGGGCCAAAGAGATAGTTTTTTAGCTTTATGCCTTTTTTCTTCATTTTGGTGTGGAAAATGTTATCGGAAATAATGTTTATGTCGTACGCAAGGTATTCGGATAGCACATCTTCTGAAATGTAGTCCTGTATAGAGGTAATATCGTGATCTATAAATATTTTCTTGCCTTTTGAGTCCCGGGTAAACCCGCGAACCCGATAGTCCATTAGCACTACATCGGAATCAAAGCTGCCGATTAAGTAGTGTAAAGCGTTGAGAGGGGAGATCATCCCGCAGGTAGAAATGTCGATGTCTACCCGGAAGGTCGCAATGCCCGTGGATATGTTGTGTTCGGGATAGGTGTGTATGGTAATGTGACTTTTGTCCAAATGCCCGATAACCCCGGGAGCCACTAATTTCTGTTTTCCATTGGTGGTTTGTGGGAAAGAGCCATCGGCATAGTATTTTTCCATATAGGACTGCCCTTCGTTAATGAGGGCAACGACGCTTGCGCCCCGAGGTTCATAGTCTTGGGTAGAGATGTTTACTAGTTTGGCATCGATGATCCTGCAAACTTCTTCGACGATCTTCTGCAAACGTTCGGAATTGTACTCTTCGTCTACATACTCTAGATAATCGATTTGAGACTCTTTAGACCGGGCGTAACAGATATCGTAAATATTGAAGCTTAAGGATTTCGTTAAATTATTGAAGCCTTCGAGTCGTAATTTCTGACCTTTTACTCGTTTGAACAATTCTTTTCTTTCTCCTCCTTATTGAGATGAAAAATGGAAAAATGAGGAATTATAGTATATCAAACTTATCCCCTGGGGGCAAGAGAGGTAGGCAGTTGACACCTTGGCAGTTTTCCTTCACAAATACTCCATGATGGAGTTACAAGCAAAAGATCCGGAATTATTTAACGCTATAACCCAGGAAGAGGACAGACAACATAAAAAATTGGAATTAATTGCCTCGGAGAATTTTGTCTCTGCTGCAGTGCGGGAAGCCGTAGGGTCTGTTTTAACCAATAAGTATGCGGAGGGATATCCGGGAAAGCGGTACTATGGAGGGTGCGAGTTTGTTGATATTGCCGAAAATCTAGCCCGAGAGAGGGCTTGTAAATTATTTCAATGTGATCATGCAAATGTACAGCCCCATTCAGGTGCCCAGGCTAATATGGCCGTCTACTTTACCCTTTTAGAACCGGGCGATACGGTTTTGGGAATGAATCTGTCTCACGGGGGACATTTAACCCACGGTTCACCCGTAAATTTCTCCGGGCGATTTTACAAAATAGTGAGCTATGGGGTGCATAGAGATACAGAGAGAATCGATTATGAAGAGGTGGCTCAACTAGCTCGACAGCACAAACCTAAATTAATTATTGCAGGGGCTTCTGCATATCCCCGTACTATAGACTTCAAACGATTCCGGGAAATTGCCGATGAAGTAGGTGCCTATTTTATGACGGATATGGCTCATATAGCGGGTTTAGTAGCTGTGGGTCTACATCCTTCTCCGCTTCCTTATGCCCACTTTACCACTTCAACCACCCATAAAACTCTTAGAGGCCCTAGAGGAGGATTAATCCTCATCGGCAAAGATGGAGAGAATACACTAGGTATTACTGCCCCGAAAAGTGGTCGATTAAAGTTATGGTCTGAGGTGTTAGATGGAACGGTAATGCCGGGTGTACAAGGAGGACCTCTGATGCATGTAATTGCGGGGAAAGCTGTAGCTTTTAAAGAAGCGTTAGAGCCTAGTTTCCGGTTATACCAGGAGCAAATTTTAAAAAATGCTCAAGCTCTAAGTTCTGCTTTACAGGCAGGAGGAGCTCGTATTGTATCTGGGGGCACTGATAATCACCTTATACTGATGGATGTAACACCCTTTGGAATATCCGGTAAAGAAGCAGAGACTCTTCTAGATAAGGCCAATATTACAGTAAATAAAAATACAATTCCCTTTGATTCCAAAGGGCCTTTGGTTACCTCAGGAATCCGTCTAGGTACCCCAGCTTTAACTACTCGGGGGATGAAAGAACCTGAAATGAAACTTATAGCGGGGTACATTTTAGAGGTGTTGAAACATCCTACAAATGAGAGGGTATGTTACCAGGTAGGACAAGAGGTGGTTGCTTTAACAAAAAAGTTCCCCTTAACCCAACACTAGTGCTCTTTTCATTGACAAAGCATGAAGGGGGCACCTATACTTTATCCAGTGATTAGGATGGACAATGAGTAACCCGTTACAGCTATCCATCGTAAATTTCAACAAGGACGCTTACATTATTGTTGAAGGCAAGCAGAGAGCCGACAACTTCTACATCATTCGAACCGGAAAAGTCCGTATAAGTAAAGAAGTAGAGGTAGTGGAGGAAGAAGGGGGCAACGTTTTAGGCCCAGGGGATTTTTTTGGGGTTGTCTCCACCATGTCCTCTCATAGTCATATAGAAACTGCCCAAGCCCTCACCGATGTCTCTTTAATATCTGTACACCGGGACCAATATGGACTATTAATCGAAAAAAATAGCCCTGTAGCTATGAAAATTATTGAGGGTTTCTCTAGGCGAATGCGGTATCTAGACGAGGCTTTAGCCCGTTTAACTAACAAAGCTAGCCGAGAGAATGATCCTAACCACTTATTCGAAGTTGCCGAATACTACGCTAAGCAGAATCAGTACAACTTAGCCTATTATGCCTACTATCATTATGTAAAACTCTTCCCCAAAGGTGAGTTCATGCAAAAGGCTATGGAAAGAATGGCTAAGATCCAACCTTATGCAAAACCGGCGCTGGCGAATATGC
>JBDNDI010000169.1:0-6206 GCA_046719195.1 Spirochaetales bacterium
CGAACCAAAATCCCACCCTCGGGTTATTTTTTACCCTAATACCCGATACCCTTTTATTTCACATGGCCGCTAGTCTAGGTCGCACCCTACTCGCTGTAGGTACTTCCATCACCTTGGCTTTACCTGTAGGGATAGGGGTGGGACGATCTTATAGTCTAGATATCCTTATCTCCCCCTTAGTGTATCTCCTGTATCCGGTTCCTAAAATTGCTTTCCTTCCTGTGTTTATGATTTTATTAGGCATTGGAAATACGGCTAAGATTACCCTTATAGCATCGGTTATCTTTTTCCAGATAGTCATCATGGTACGGGATACGGTTCGGGACTTGCCGGAAGAACAAGTAGAAGTAGTTAAGGTTTACGGGGGAAGTTCCTGGGCTATTGCCCGCTTTATCCTATTACCTGCATCTTTAGGCGGGGTATTTAGTGCGTTACGGTTGGCTAGTGGCACTTCTTTAGCGGTTCTATTTTTTGCTGAAACCTTTTTTACTCGCTGGGGCTTAGGCCATTTTATTTTGGATGCCTGGTCTCGAATGGATTATCCTCGTATGTATGCAGGAATAATAGCTCTTGGATTAGTAGGATGGATACTTTTTTTAGGTATAGATGTGCTTGAAAGGATCGTAAGACCTTATAAAAAAATTAGCGAACCCCATGGGTCCGCTAATAAAAATCAACTTTGAGGGGGTATAGGGAGGGTATAGGCGCTGAAAGGTTTAGAAACCCCCTGTCCTTCCCTATCCTCTAGCTTATAAGGAATGCTACGCTTCTACTTGGATTTTGCCCCGGCCAAAGGCAGCTTTGCAGGGCTTACAAATCATGAGCTTCTTTTCCCCTGCGGTTACTTCGTACACTACTTTTACACCGGTTTTTTTGCAAAGGGGACAGGTTCCTCTTCCGCGGTTCGGTTGGGTCCGGATACCCGCTCCTCTATGAGCTTTAGACATGTATATTCCTCCGTGGTGGCCTACTATACACAAAAGGAATATTTTATGCAATAGTAATGAATGCAATGACTCCAACCCAAACCATATTCACCGGGTTAGAACGATATGCCCAGCAGGGCGGCATCTCTGTTAGAGTTCGGGACAAAATACGAATATTCCGTATCCTCTGCGAACAGCCCGGAATCAGTCGAAAGGCAATTATTCAGTCTCTTCACATTAGACCCACAACTGTTTCTGATCTGGTCCAGGAGCTAATGGATCAAGGAATCGTTATGGAACAGGATAGGATCTCAAAAAATAGTTCGGGCAGGCCTGAAGTACCTCTGACTCCTGTAAAAAACCGATTTTTGGCTCTTTCCTGCTATATTACTGCCTTTACCTTAAAAGTTGTGATAGTTAACCCTTTCGAAGAGATACTATTCGCAGCCGAGTGTTACTTACCTCCTACATCGAGTTCTGATGCTTTTTTAAAAGCTTTAGGCAATCTGACTGCTCAAGCAAAGAAGGTGGTACCGGAAACCTCGAAGCTATTAGGTGCCACCCTTCATCTACCTGGATTCATGGATACATCAAGGGAAGTATGGATTTTTACCGCTCGCTGGCCTAAACTCCGGGACTTAAGTTTTCAAAGCCTCCGGACCACTGTGGGAATTCCCTGCTTTATTCACCGCATGCTCGATGCAGCCCTAGACTATTTACTAGTAGCAGAACCGGAGTTGCAGCAGCAGGATATCCTTTTAATTCATTGGGGGTACGGCATTGGTGCTGCTTTTGCGAGTAAAGGGAGAGTATTAACCTCCAATATTGGGGGTGTCTGTGAAATAGGCCATTGGCGAATAGAAGAAAAAAATCCTACTTCCTGTACCTGCGGCTCGACAGGCTGTTTAGAAACAGTATCTTCACTCCGGGCTCTTTTACCGCCCCTGCGGGAAAGGTATCCTACCCTTCCCGAAGAGGAGGAGGCCTTTTCCCAATTCTTATGGGAGCATCCAGACCTTTGGGAACAACCCATATTGCTCCAAGCAGTTCACCAAATGGGCAAGACCTTAGGGACCCTCTATACTACTTTCTTTCCCGGTCGTATGTATTTGTATGGTCCCTTTGGAAGGGTACCTAAAGTACTGCAATCCTTACAAAGGATTACTAAGGAATATATCCCGAAGTTTGCCCGTAAATATTTAGACCTGCGTTTTCTTCCTCCCCGATTCCATGGGGATAGATTTGGAGGACCTCGGCACCTCTTTCAGAAAGCCTATCGCGACCTTTTATTTCGAAGCTCCTCTCCAACCGATCCTTTCTAGCTGCTCAACTAAATGTTTCCGCATTGCTACTACACTAGCCCCTGATCGCATAAAGGCTACCCCATCTTCTATCGATGCCACCCCTCCCGAAGCCTTAATCTTCACTCGATCCGGAATGCTTTCTTTAATCAACTCAACGGCATGGCAGGTAGCTCTACCCGGTCCAAATCCAGTACAAGTTTTTACAAAATCGGCACCCGAGTCTGCTACTAATTTCGAAGCAGTGATAATCTCTTCGTCGGTAAGTACCCCTATTTCGATAATAACTTTAAAAGGCACCTGAAAGGGTCGGGCAATAGCCAGAACCGCTTCGATATCTGCCTGCACCTTTTTATAATCCCTAGCTTTAAAAGCAGCGATATTCATAACCATATCTAGGTCGCTAGCTCCTTGCTGTAAACCCTCTTCAGCTTCCACACATTTTACTTTAGTAGTGACTCCCCCACAGGGGAAGCCTACGGGAATCTGAGCCCGAACACCACTTCCTTTTAGTTCTTCCACCAACACCCTTAGGAATTGGGGAAAAGCTACCACTGCTCGAAACCCATACTTACAGGCAGTTTGACAAGCCTTTCGGACATCGTCCTCGGTTGCAGTAAGGGTTAACACTTCAGAATAATCAATTGCAGAAATTAGGGCTTGTACTTCCTGTTCCGTCACTTTCCACATACCCTCTCCTTTCTTGTGTAATTCTGGGCAACATGGTATACCCAATACATGAAAAATGCAAAGGATATACAGGAAAAACAACCTATAGTTGGCATAAATCTTCCTGGGACTTCTGATCCGGAATTACTGAAAAAAAGACTTTCTACTTTTCAGGAAGACGGCTTCGATGCGGTGGAAATATGTCTAGACTCTTTTCCTTTAATTATTGACGGTGAACCTTGTGAACCTTGGATAGCCTATCTTGAGAAACTTATTCAGGAATTTCCTTTTCGATACTCTGCCCATATCGGTCGAGGATTGGACCTTCGGGATCTTCCCCGGCTTTTAAAACACCGCCTGGTGCTGCAGCATTCCATTGATATCTGTGCCCGCTTACATTTATCTCCTTTAGTTTTACATTACGAATTGCAAAGCAAAAACCAGGAAGTAGAAAAGACTTTTTTAGAAGAACATCGAAAAGCCGCTCAGTTCGCAGCCGATCGGGGGGTAACCTTAGTATTAGAAAATATTGAAGTAGAATTAGTCGAGCCTGTAATCGAGGCAGTAGCTTCTATTGACTCTCCGAATCTTCGCTTGGCCTTTGATACAGGGCATGCTTTTTTAGCCGCCCATTATTTTAAATTTAATTTCCTGGAAAGTTTTCAGAAAGTTCTTCCTTTTCTCGGGCATCTTCATTTAAGCGACAATACTGGTGTTTTTGAAGAACTCCGCATCACCGACCGACCTACCTACGACTCTCTTCCGATGGGATGGCGGTACGAATATGGTCGCGGAGACATACATTTGCCTCCGTATTGGGGAAAGATCCCTTATGACGAGCTATTTAAGCTCGCCAAAAACTACGAAGGAATGTACATCTGCGAATACTATTCGGAGCGATTTCTACCCTTTAATGCTCAAATACAGCAAAAGGTCAGGACGCAGATTGTGAAAAATAGGTAGTAGGATGCAACTTGCGCAAAGGTCAACTGTTCTTGAATTACATTAATTTGTAAAAAAAGCTTGCTTTTTTTTCGAAGTTGATCTACAATGATTTTCAGTAATGCACTCGGGTGCATTATTTATATGCTTAAGTCTGCACACGAGTGCATAATTATTCCTTTCGGGGAGGACATGGGTATGATTCAAGGATCTGCGGACACAAATCAAGCACAGAAATTAACCTATGGTATGGTAGGAGGAGGACAAGGAGCCTTCATTGGAGATGTACACCGTAAAGCTATTGCAATGGATGGTTTAGCTGAAATAAAGGCAGGCTGTTTTTCCCGTTCTTTTGAAAACACCTTAGAAACGGGGAATAGTTTAGGAATTAATAGAGACCGGCTTTATCCTACCTTTGAAGAGATGGCAGAAAAAGAAGCTAAACGCTCGGATCCCATAGACTTTATTGTGGTAGTTACTCCTAACGCTCTACACTACAAAGCGGCAAAAGCATTCCTTAATAAAGGTATTTCGGTTGTATGTGATAAACCATTAACATTTAAGATCGAAGAAGCCCAAGAGTTAGGGCAACTTTCTAAATCAAAAAATCTATTATTTGCCGTTACGTATACGTACACGGGATATCCTGCTGTAAAACACGCTAGAGAAATGATTAAAAGAGGCGATATTGGGGAGATCCGTTTTGTAAACGCAGAGTATCCGCAGGAATGGCTCGCCACCCCCTTAGAAAAGGAAGGGCAAAAACAAGCTGCCTGGAGGACAGATCCCCAATTAACCGGCATATCGAATTGCGTAGGCGACATTGGTAGCCACATAGAAAATCTAGTTTCCTATGTCACGGGACTGCGCATAAAAAAACTCTGTGCTAGATTAGATACCTTTATCCCGGGTAGGGTATTAGATGATAATGCTACCATACTGCTAGAATACGAAAAGGGGGCAAAAGGATTATATTGGTCCAGCCAGATCGCGATCGGATATGATAATGCTTTACGTATTAGAATATTCGGCACAAAAGGGAGTATTCAGTGGGAACAGGAAAATCCTAATTATCTTATCATAAGCCGCTTGGGCAAACCAACCGAAGTTCTTTCCCGAGGAAGAGATGCCTTTTACGCACATGCTCAATCCTATTCGCGCATACCTTCCGGGCACCCTGAAGGTTATTTCGAAGCCTTTGCAAATATATACAAAACTTTCATTACAGCTTTAAAGAAGAAAAAGTCCGGTATTCCATTAACAGAAGAAGATCTCGATTTCCCATCCGTTGATATGGGAATAGAGGGAGTACGGTTTATCCATCGATGTGTTGAAAGTTCCCAAAAGGGAGCTGTATGGCTCGCCTACTAACTCATAACAATATTTTTTGATCAAAGGAGAATGGTTATGTCTAGACCTGTAACATTATTTTCAGGACAATGGGCAGATCTTACCTTCGAAGATTTTTGCAAAAAAGTAGCTAGCTTTGGCTATGACGGAGTGGAAATAGCCTGCTGGGGAGACCACATGGATGTAAAAAAAGGTGCAACAGATCTGTCTTATATAGAAAATCGAAAATCTATATTAGCAAAATATGGGCTGAAATGTTGGGCTCTGGGTGCTCATTTAGCAGGTCAATGTGTTGGGGATTTATGGGATCCTAGGTTAGATGGATTTGCCCCTCCAGATTGTAAAGGTAATCCGGAAAAAATTAGGGCTTGGGCTATTCAAGAAATGAAATACACTGCTCAGGCAGCAAAAAATATGGGCTGCAACGTTGTAACTGGTTTTATGGGAAGTCCTATTTGGAAATACTGGTATTCTTTTCCCCAAACTACAGAGGAAATGATCGATAACGCTTTCAAGGAAATAGTTAAATTGTGGAATCCCATATTAGATGAATTCGATCGATGGGAAGTAAAGTTTGCTCTGGAAGTTCATCCCACAGAAATAGCTTTTGATTATTATACGGCCCAACGATTGTTACAAGAATTCCATAATAGATCGGCTTTGGGATTTAATTTTGATCCTTCCCATTTAATTTGGCAGGGAGTTACACCCCATCTTTTCCTGCGAGACTTTAAGGAAAAAATTTATCACGTCCATATGAAGGACGCTGCAGTAAACCGAGATGGTCGAGCGGGAATTTTGGGTTCCCATTTAACCTTCGGAGATAATAGAAGAGGATGGAACTTCCGGTCTTTAGGGCACGGAGATGTAGATTTCGAAAATATCATCCGAGAACTTAATGCTGCAAAATATCAAGGACCTCTCTCGGTTGAATGGGAAGATTCTGGCATGGATCGTGAGTTTGGAGCAAAGGAAGCATTAGATTTTGTAAGAAAAATTGATTTTACTCCCTCGTTAT
>JBDNDI010000017.1:0-16157 GCA_046719195.1 Spirochaetales bacterium
CCGAAACGACAACCATTCTTCCCCGATACTGGTTAATTTTTTTAACCGCTAGATGCCCATTTCTTGGAATTTCCACTGCAATGGAATCCGCTATTGTATTGGCCCGAACAGGATTCTCAAAACTACCCTTTTTTACAGCCCTAGCAATGGCATCGGAACCTTCCGCTTGTACGCCCACAAGAGTTGGTACTGCCGTAATTAAGCCAAGATGGAACAAATCTTCGAAACCTCTATATACACCTGCTAAAATAACTCCGTCCCCCACAGAAAGATATACCCTCTCTGGAGCCTGCCCTAGCTGCTGAACAATCTCTAGCGCTACCGTTTTCTTTCCTTCTATTGTTAAGGGTTGCTGGGCCGTGTTGCGGGAAAGAACCTCAGTATGTTTTTTACAATATTCTACAGAAGTATCGAAAGCATCGTCATAAGTCCCTTCCACAAGAGTTACCTCGGCTCCATAGAGAAGAGCTTGCACCTGCTTAGCTTTCGGAGCTGTTTTGGGCATAAATATCTTTATCTGAATTCCAGCTGCGGCTCCTACTCCCGCCATGGAGGAAGCAGCATTTCCAGTAGAAGCAACAGCAATGGTGCTGAACCCATACTTTTTTGCAACTCCCGCCACTAGATAGCTTGCTCGATCTTTCAAAGATCCCGTAGGGTTCGCTCCATCATCCTTTAAATATAAACCACTTACCTGCAGCTCTTGCCATAACCGAATCGGTTTCCATAAAGGGGTATTTCCCACAGGGATCGGAGGGAAAAACTCTTTTTCTAAGGGCAACAAGTCCCAAATTTCCCATTTTCCTCTAGAAAGCCGAAGGTGCTTTTTAAGAGCCTCGTAATTCCAGCTTACCTCTAACACTCCTTTTGGAGGTTCATCTTTTCTTTGGATAGCTTCACAGACTGGACATAATAGTAAATTCGGAACAGGGGAATACTCCTTCCCGCATAGGCAGCACTGGTAGTGATATAAAGAGGATTGCTCAACCATCGGATCTCTCTAAAACATAGGGTAGAAACGCATAAAAGGCACTAGCAATCTCTAAATCCTTTACCCGGGTTACTTCATTGGGAGCATGTGCTTGAGCTTCATCACCCGGACCAAATCCTATAGTAGGCACCTGGTATCGGCCACAAACTGCAGTACCATTTGTAGAGAAGGTCCATTTATTCACCAACGGTTCTTTACCAAATAGTTCCCAATAGGTTCGTATTCCACCCTGCACAAAAGGATGCTCTAACGGCAATTTCCAGGTAGGGAAGTACAGCTCTTGTCCGTAGGGCGTTCCCTTCCATCCTGGCTTATCATAGTAAGGTATAATTACCTCCTCGGCCCACTGGCTAACCGCTTCCTTTACCTGCTTAACTGCCAACTCTTTTGTCTCACCCCAGGTTAGCCGACGGTCTATATATAAAGAAGCCATATCGGGTACTGCACACTGGGAGGGTCCCGAAGCTTTCATTTGGGAAACCACCAGGGTCCCTTTTCCTAAAAAATTATCTGAGTCAGGAGCAAGCGTCTCGTTTAATTTTTCCAAAGCTAAAGCAGCTCGAGCTGCCTTATAGGCAGCATTTACTCCCCGTTCGGGTGCAGACCCATGGGCAGAAAGTCCTTTTATTAGAACCTCCATCTCCATCCTTCCCCTATGTCCCCGGTATATATTGCAGCTTGTAGGCTCGGTACTGACAAAAAAATCGGGTACGAATTTTTCCTCTTCAATTAGATACTTCCAGCACATTCCATCACAATCTTCTTCCAAAACAGTAAAAGTAAAATACACGGAGAAATCACCTGCATAATTCAAGTCCTTTAAGATACGACCTGCTGTAAGCATGGCTGCGGCCCCCCCTTTTTGATCCGAGGCACCTCTTCCATACACAAGACCGTCCCGAATACTTCCGGAGAAAGGATCTTCTTTCCACTGGCTAGGATCTCCCACTCCAACAGTGTCAATATGTGCGTCAATAACAAGTTTTTTCTTCCCCGATCCTACCCGAGCTATCAGACTACCTAATCCATCAATCCGTACCTCGTCGAATTGTAAAGTCCGGCAAAGCTTCTCTAGTTCTGCAATTACCTCTTTCTCTTGTCCAGAAAAAGAGGGGATCCGGACAATACGGGAAAGGTTTTCTGCACTCATATTTCGGTATTCCGCTGCTTTCTTCTTTATTGTTTCTACATTCATGTCTTTTCCCTTTCTTTTTCTCCTTCTGCCCACCGGGCAAGAAGGTATAGATAATCGGACATCCGATTTATGTACCGTTGACAAGGAAACAATTCCTGTATCCCCCGCTGCCGAATAAGAGTAACGAGGGACCTTTCTGCTCTTCGGCAAATGGTTCTACAGATATCTAATTGGGCAGATAAAGAGGTGCTGCCCGGTAGCACAAAACGCTCGGGTATTTCCACAGATTCCAACACCCGATGTTCTAGGGCTTCTAACTGGAACAGGTCTTGGTCGGTAATTTTATCCAAAGAGGCAAATAACGGATCTGTAGGTGGAGTAGCAACCATAGCCCCCACACGAAAAAGCGCTCGCTGGAGGGTTTCGATACGTTCTCTAAGAATCGCCGAAGCTTCTTTACTCGATTTAACCCAGCCTAAAAAAGAATTGAGCTCATCCAAATCACCAAGTACGCAGAAAATGGGATCGTCTTTAGGCCGTCGCTCTCCGTTGTAAAGCGTTGATAATCCTTCATCGCCTCCACGGGTAGTAATAGCTTCAAAAAGGTATTTTTTATAGGTCATGCAACTATCTTACTTTCCCTGCCCCATATTTGTACTGAATAGGGAAATTGTCAAGCTTTCTCCCCACCTTTACCTTGTGTTAGAAATGTAATAAAAAGGAGAAACAATTTCACAAATTGAGGGAAAAGAATATGACAGACAAAAAACAAATACTACAAGATCTAGGTTCTTTAGCCTTTGATATGTATGAAAAAGATTTTGTTCTTACCTGGGAGCTCAGCGAGGAAAATGTGTTGGCTATCCTTAAGACAGCAGAATTACTAAAACAATTACATAAAGAAGGGCGCTCCATGCGTATTTTTGATACGGGGCTGGCGGTTTCGATTTTCCGAGACAACTCTACCCGTACCCGTTTTAGTTTTGCTTCAGCCGTAAACGCTTTAGGATTGGCATTGCAGGAATTGGACGAACGTACTTCCCAAATAGCCCATGGAGAAACGGAACGGGAAACTGCGGTAATGATCTCTTTTCTGACCCAGGCAGTGGGTATCCGAGACGATATTTTTCTAGGCGAAGGAGATCGGTATCAAAGATCTTTTATCCAGGCAATAACCGAAGCCTATAAAGAGGGTATTCTCCATCAACGGCCGGTTCTAGTAAATCTACAATCGGACATCGATCATCCAACTCAAAGCATGGCAGATTTAGCAAAACTGAT
Source organism: Spirochaetales bacterium (assembly GCA_046719195.1). Classification (GTDB taxonomy): domain Bacteria; phylum Spirochaetota; class Spirochaetia; order DTKZ01; family DTKZ01; genus DTKZ01. Next base: position 3,408 of record JBDNDI010000017.1, read on the forward strand.
AGATTATTTTGGCGGAGTCGAAAAGCTGAAAGGCAAAAAGATTGCCGTTACCTGGGCTTATTCCCCCTCTTATGGGAAACCTCTCTCTGTACCCCAAGGAGTTATCGGCCTAATGAGTCGTTTTGGTATGGACATCACATTAGCTCATCCCGAGGGATACGGGCTAATCCCAGAAGTGGTGGAATTAGAAAAAAGCAGGCAAAACAAAGTGAAGGTAATTTCCGGGTAGTTGACAATATGGAAGAGGCTTTTAAGGATGCGGATGCGGTGTACCCCAAATCCTGGGCACCCTACCATGTAATGGTTCGTCGTACAGAGTTACTGAAGTCCGGAAATACAGGCGCCTTAAAAGATCTAGAGAGGGAATGTTTGAATAATAATGCCAAATTCAAACATTGGGAGTGCACAGAAGCGAAAATGGCCCTAACGAAGGGTGGAAAAGGTTTGTATATGCATTGTTTACCTGCCGATATTAGTGGGGTAAGTTGTAAAGAGGGGGAAGTGGCAAGCTCGGTTTTCGATTCCTACAGAACTCACCTTTACCATCAAGCTAGTTTTAAACCTTTCCTAATTGCGGCCATCATTCTGCTTTCTCGATCTAAAGATCCGCTAGCCACCTTAAATCGCTTATCCGCTTAATATTCATAAGTAACCTATAAAAAGAAGGGGCTAACCCATACGTTGGGCAGCCCCTTTTCTTTGACTTTTTACCCTTTTACCCTTGTCGGATTGGGATGCTTTTGGGTTGCGCAGAGGGAACCTTTTTCAATTCTAAAGTAAGTAAACCATTTTTAAATTGGGCAGAAATGTGTTCCCGGTCGACATCGTTAGGAAGCGCAAAGCATCTCTGGAAAGATTTAGACCGACGCTCTCGGAGGATATAGCCGTTTCTCTTTTCCTCTTTGCTTTCCTCCTGTTTCGAGGAAAGGGTAAGAAGATTATCCTCCACCTTTACCTCTATATCCTTCTCCGAAAGTCCGGGAAGTTCGGCTTCTAAAATATACCGATCCTTCTCTTCCCGTAGATCCACAGCGGGAATCCGGGCTTCCCAAACCGGCGTATCCGAGAAGATCCGATCTATCATTCGATCGAAGTCACCCCATACCTCAGAGAGGGTAACGGGTTTATAGGTAACTAAGCTTTTCATAGGCACCTCCTCCTATATATAATATTTTTTATTCTGTAAATAGTAAAGCAATTACCATGCCAACTTATCTATTTATAAGGCAATATGATTTTTTCCTATTTTATTACAATATAAATAATAAAAAATCACAAGAAGATTATCGATTATCGGGATAATATAAAAACCGAAAATATTTCCGCTAAATGCCCTTTAAAATGGGATAATTTGATACATAAGGAGTGTATACTTGATACAGTGGGTTAATTTGATACACTTTGAGGCAGAAGAAACATCATTTTTGTGCTTGGAGATCCCACAATCAGGTTATATTTCGATTGAAATACCTCTATTCCATCTTCTCCATTTCCCAGAGTTCGAGATTCCCCCATTTTGGGCAGAGATAATTCTTCTAATAACGAGAATAAGTTGATCCCAATCGGTTGCCCTTGAGGATCCGGATAGGCTGTGTACAGATGACCATATAAAACGGATCGCTCTGCAATAAAACTCTTACCTTCTTCCCAAGAACCGCTAAATTTGTACTTGTATTGTCCAGGAGAAAGGAAACTAACAGTATAAGTTCCCAATACTTTACCTTCTCCGATTATCGTTATCTCCACCCCTTCCCGAGAAGGAGGGACTAAATGAAGTATCAGCAAAAGAATACGGAGCACCAAAGGATTCAAAAAAGCATTCATACCGTTTATATTATACGCACCTTTAATACAGAAGGGAATCCCTTGACAGGGTTTTACGCTACTGCATAGTATGAAAAGGATATTACTATTTATAGGAGAAAAACATGATATCGTATAGGGAACTAGGTCTGGTAAACACAAAGGAACTATTCGCTAAGGCCATTAAAGGCGGTTATGCTATTCCTGCTTACAATTTTAACAATATGGAACAGCTGCAGGCGATCATTACTGCTTGCGTAGAAACAAAGTCTCCGGTAATTTTACAGGTTTCCTCGGGCGCTAGAAAGTATGCCAATTCGACTCTTCTACGATATATGGCCCAAGGTGCTGTAGCTTTAGCAAAAGATCTTGGATATCCCATACCCATAGTTCTTCACCTGGATCATGGAGACAGTTTTGAGCTCTGTAAATCCTGTGTAGAAAATGGGTTCTCCTCTGTAATGATCGATGGTTCGCACCTTCCTTACGAAGAAAATGTTGTCCTAACAAAAAAGGTGGTAGAGTATGCCCATTTGTATGATGTCTCGGTTGAAGGGGAACTAGGAGTGCTTGCAGGAATAGAAGACGAGGTTTCTGCGGAAACTTCTCATTACACAAAACCGGAAGAAGTAGAAGATTTTGTCTCTAGAACCGGTGTAGATTCTCTAGCCATTTCTATCGGTACCTCTCATGGAGCTACCAAGTTTAAACCCGAACAATGTACCCGTACTCCGGATGGGATACTTATTCCCCCTCCACTAAGGTTTGATATTCTTGAAGAAATCGAAAAACGGCTCCCCGGCTTCCCTATTGTGCTTCATGGTTCTTCCTCTGTACCTATCGAATATGTAAAAATGATTAACCAGTTTGGGGGCGCCTTAAAGGATGCGGTAGGTATTCCCGAAGAACAACTTCGTAGAGCCGCTAAGTCTGCAGTTTGCAAAATTAACATAGACTCGGATGGCCGTTTAGCCATGACCGCTACTATTCGGAAAGTACTAGCAGAAAAACCTGCTGAGTTCGATCCTAGAAAGTATTTAGGGCCCGCAAGAGATGCTCTGAAAGAACTTTATAAGCACAAGAACATCCATGTGTTAGGTTCTGCCAATCAGGCCTAATTAAGGCCAAAAGGATCCTGTTGGTACAAATACTTGAGGCTTGAGAATGCGGAAAGGATAGGTAGGTATAAAACACCTTTATTAAAGGAGAGGGCTAGGGGGGAATCCTCTAGCCCTTTTTTTTAAGGTATTATAAATACCGCAACTTTTCTTTTACATGAGGGAAAAGGAGCGTAAATGCTATAAATGAACCTAAAACAAAAAGCCAGGCTAAAGACCGATAGTTTATGCGATACATATACATAAACCACCCAAGGAGGAGCATCCAAAACAGGGAACCGCCTACTACGCCAAATCGTTCCCATCGGTAGGAATGGTGCCATACAGCCCAAGCTAAAGCACTTACTCCTAAAAGTTGTATCCAAATCAGAGGTAACAATAAATAGATCAAACCTTCTTCCCAACCTTGGAAACGAAGATGAAGTTGAATAGCTAAAAGTACCATACTTCCCGAGCCAAAACAAAGGAAATTTTCCACCTGTAGTAAATAAGAACGGGGAAAGCTACGGCGATGATGCAAAAGAAATCCCGCCACAATGTAGATAAAAGGAAAAAGAATTTCTATAGCAACTCCTCGGATATATAACATCCATCCTTCATACGCAGCCTGGAAAGAACGGTACAAAAATCCTTGAAGGAATAAAAAGGGAAGAATATATAAGGCTCCCCAAAAAAATAGTTTACTTTTTTCTTTGTAATCGATAGGGGAGAAAAAGCGTTCCAAGAGAAACCATACAAACAAAGGAATACCTAATACTAAAAACAAAACCATGGGTACAAACTACCATAGGCTTAGTACAATACGCAACTATTTTAACCTTGAATTTACTTTTGCTTGACAGGATGAATCTGAATCCATACTATCCCAATAGAGATTAAGAATTTACTATGAACAAGAATTTAGATGCGGAAAAGGCTATGGGTTCTGTAGGAATTGTGTCGTTTAAAGAGTTTACCTTTGCTTCTCAGGAAGAGCCATTTTTTCTGGAAAGTGGTAAAACTCTATTTCCTGTTACAGTGAGGTATGAGACCTATGGATCTCTCAACAGTGAAAAATCGAATGCCCTGCTTATTCTCCACGCTTTCTCGGGTGACGCTCATGTTGCAGGATATAAAACTCCAACGGATAGGTATCCCGGCTGGTGGGACTCAATGGTGGGGCCAGGGAAACCTTTTGATACAAACAAATACTTTGTTATTTGTTCAAATGTGTTAGGAGGATGCCAGGGAACCACAGGCCCCTCCTCTATTAACCCGGCTACAGGCAAACCCTATGCTTTGACCTTTCCTTTAATCACAATTGGCGATATGGTTAAGGTTCAACGCCGATTGATTGACCACCTAGGAATACCCTGCTTACTGGCAGTTATCGGCGGGTCCATGGGAGGAATGCAAGCTTTGGAATGGGCTATTAGTTTTCCTGAAATGGTTCGTTCTGCGATTGTTATCGCAGCTACTCCGCGACTTACTGCTCAAGGGATAGCGTTTAATGCGGTAGGACGCAACGCCATTATGTCCGACCCCAATTGGCAAGAAGGTAACTATTACGGTAACTCCATACCCTCTCGGGGCTTAGCGATAGCCCGGATGGTGGGACATATTACTTATTTATCCGAACAATCTATGCATAGTAAGTTTGGTAGAAGGCTTCAAAATAGGGATCAGTATGCTTTTGACTTTAACGATCAATTTGCCGTGGAAAGTTATTTAGAATATCAGGGAGATAAATTTGTAGAGCGATTTGATGCAAACTCCTACATATACCTTTCCCGCGCAATGGATTATTTTAACCTGGACGAAAAATATGGGTCTCTTCGAGATGCTTTTCGAAGGACTAGGGCAAAGTTTCTCTTAGTTACCTTTACCTCTGATTGGCTCTACCCTCCTAGACAATCTAAAGAAATGGTATTCGCCCTTATGAGAGAAGGTAAAGATGTTTCCTATGCTGAATTAGATTGTCCTTATGGACACGACTCCTTTTTAATAGAAACAGAACGTCAAGGCGCTTTGTATGCCTCCTTTTTGGAGAATGTCTATGCACACTAACCTTTCGGAAAGAGTTTTCCAAGAAATTGCTCGGCTCATAACTCCAGGAAGCACAGTATTAGATCTAGGTTGCGCTGATGGAGACTTGTTAGATTACCTATCTCGTACAAAACAGGTTCGGGGTATGGGGGTGGATATAGATGAAGCAATGGTGCTTAAATGTGTAGGAAGAGGCATATCTGTTTTTCAAGGCAACTTGGACGAGGGGCTAAAGGATTATCAGACAGCTAGCTACGATTATGTAATTCTCAGCCGAACTCTCCAAGTGGTACATAAACCTGTATTTCTTTTACAAGAGATGGTTCGGGTAGGCAAACACGCTATTGTGAATTTTCCCAATTTTGGCTATTTGCCCGTCCGTTTACAGCTTCTTTTCCGAGGTCGAATGCCTGTTACTTCTTCCCTGCCCTACCAATGGTACGATACTCCTAATATTCATCTATGCACTAAAAAAGATTTCCTGTTTCTTTGTAATCAGTTGGGTATTACTGTTTTAGAAGAAATAAACTTGTGGAAGGGAAAGTGCCTCCCCTCTGCCTTGGGGAACCTGTTAGCGACAGAAGTTTGCTTTCTTTTAAGAGGAAAGCATGGTTTCTAAATCTAATCGATCTCGTAAAATTTGCAAGTTTCGCTGAATTTGATCATAAAAAAAGTTCATTTTAAGTTTTAATTCTGTATCAAGGGAGAGTTGTTGAAACTTCTCTAAAAGTTCAAGGGTCATGTGTTCTCTTTCTATTATATTCTTTATAGATTCTTGGAAGGATACATATCCTTCAAAACCAAGAGGAGTCTCATAATTTGTAGGATCAAAGGACGGAATTTCTTCATCCCGCAAGGCTTCAACATCCAAACAGCCTGGTAACGGTTCAAGGGCAGATAATAAATCTTTTGTCTTGGCTACTGTGGCTAATAGTAATTTTCGAATACCAACGTGAGAACCCATATGCGAATATACATCATAGAGTAGGAGGTTATCTCTTAACACGCGTATTAAAATTGAGATCAATTCGGAGCAGTTTGCCATTAATCTACGATACCATATAAATAGAGCAATTGTCAAAAGCGATAGGGATCTTTACACAGATCTTAGATATTGGTATAGTCACTGCACAAATATTGAAGGAAGGAGGGCGATTGTCAGGAAAAGATTTACGGATCAATGAAGCGATCCGGGTTCGTGAGGTTCGTTTAATCGACAGTAATGGCGAGCAACGGGGTATCATCCCCACAATAGAAGCTCTACGGCTAGCTCGAGATGCCGGTATGGATCTTGTTGAAGTAGCGCCCCAGGCCAATCCTCCGGTGTGTAAAATTCTCGATTATGGCAAATACAAATTTGAGTTAGAAAAAAAGAGCCGGGAATCAAAGAAAAAACAAAAGATAATAAAAATAAAAGAAATTCGGATGCAACCAAAAATCGAGGAGCACGATCTGCAATTTAAAAGCAAACACATCCAGGAGTTTCTTGCTGAGGGCAATAAGGTAAAAATAACCGTTCGATTCCGAGGTCGGGAGCTTGCTCATACAGATAGAGGTTTAATTGTATTGAATAAGATACTAGAAATATTGGGAGATACCTTTGCATTAGAAAAAGAACCTAGTATGGAAGGTAGGTTTATGTCCATGGTAATTGCCCCAAAAGGGAAAAAATAGCAGAGAGGAATTTATGCCAAAGATGAAAACTCGAAAATCCGCAGCAAAGCGGTACAGTCTTACCGGAAACGGAAAAGTAAAGTATAAAAAACAAGGATTACGGCATATTTTAACAAAAAAATCCAGCAAACGGAAACGACATCTCCGCAAAAGTGGAGTATTAAACAAGGTAGAAGTAAAACGCATTAAAACGCTTCTCCCCTACGGTTAACTTTATAAAGGTTGAAGGAGTTCGCACATGCCAAGAGCAATTGATGGTACTCGAAGAAAAGATCGAAGAAAAAAAATATTAGGCTTAGCCAAAGGGTATTGGGGGAAACGAAGTAAGCTATTCCGTACTGCAAAAGATCAGGTTATGAAATCCCTCACCTACGCGTATCGGGATCGACATAATAAAAAGCGCGATTTTCGTTCCCTCTGGATTGCCCGTATTTCAGCAGCCTGTAGGTCAGAGGGTATAACCTATTCCCGATTTATAAACGGGTTATTAAAATCTCAAGTAATTATTAACCGAAAAGCCCTCTCCAATTTGGCTATAGAAGACCCGAATGCTTTTAAAGCTTTAGTCGCTAAGGCAAAAGAAGCTTTAGAGGTTTAACCCTATGGTGACTCTAGAGCAGATAAAAAAATTAGAAGCAAAAGTTTCCCAAGCAGTTGCAACTATTTTAGAGTTACGGGAAGAGAACTCTCTATTAAGACAAAAATTGGAGACCTACCAAAGTAAGATAGATCAACTAGAGCTACTCATTGCCCAGTACCGGGACAGTCAAAAAGAAATTGAAGAAGGAATTGTAAACGCCCTTCGTCAATTGGATCATCTAGAGGATGATGCCCTAAGCACATCCTCTCCTGTCCCTAATTCCCCTACTATCGTTTCTCCCGCTGTGGAGGAAGAAGATATAGAGGGTAAACCTGTTATTCCAGATAGGGATTCCGAAGAAGAATCGGAAGAGGCCCGAAAAGAGGGGGAATTAGATATTTTCTAAGTATTGAAGGAGATATGCTCTATTAGTAAAACGGAAGAAGTCCGAATCAATATCTTAGGCACCTCCTTTACCATACAAACCGACGAAAACCCTCAATATGTGTATCAATTAGTAGAATACTATAAACAAAAAATAGCTCAAGTCCGTTCCTCCTCTCCCACTATCGATGCCTTAAAAGCCGCTGTTCTTGCAGGTATCCTTTTAGCAGACGAAGCCTTAAAATATAAACCTTCAGAATCTACCTTAGGGAAAGAGCAGGAAGAAATTGCTCATCTCACTAACCTCATTATCAATAAATTAGAAGACTGCTTAAAGCCCGATCAATAAGCTATTACCCGTTGGTACAAATTCCTCGTGAATCTATCGAAGAGTAATCACATCCATATACCGAAACAATTCTAGAAGCAACTCTATTGGCTAGAATTCCACATTGTTCTAGAGAATATCCCCTAAGATACCCAAATAAAAACCCTGCCGCAAACGAATCGCCAGCTCCTGTAGTATCCCGCACTTGGCTGTCCTCTGCAGCTATCCTTTGTACTCGCCCCTGTGTAGCTACTATACATCCTTCTTTGCCTACTTTCATAACTACAGTAGGGACTAGCTTTGACGCTCTTTCTAAAGCTTCCTCATCTGAGGTTGTTTCAGTTAAAGAATGTATTTCTTCTCGATTTCCAAAAAGAAGATCCACAGAGGAAGGTATCCAGGAAAGAAGTTGATGTTTATATCTATGAACAAGAAAGGGATCAGACAAATCTAAACAGATGGTTTTGCCTAGCCCTTTACTAAAAGAAGCAACCCGATTCACCACTTGTTGTTGATTGGGAGTATCCCAATTGTAACCGGTGAGATACAATACGGTAGACTCTTCTACAGCCTGAAAAGGAATGTCCTCCTTTTGCAGTTCCTGGCAGGCCCCTAAATAGGTACACATCGTGCGCTGATGATCGGGAGTTACCATCACTAAAGACACTCCAGTAGCAAAACCTTGTTTAAAAGAAAGAAAGGGGACCACTCCCCCCGCTTGCATTAGCTGATAAAGTCTTTTCCCGTCTGCATCTTGTCCAACCGCTCCAAGATAAAACACCTCTATATTGGAAGGATAAGCCCCCCGCAACCATGCAATACCCCTCGCTGTGTTAGCCCCACTTCCTCCGGGTGTTACAGCTAATACCTGTGCCTTCGTACGAATTTTTTCAATAAATGGATAATTTACGAGGTTCATACTACCGGGGGCAATACCCAATCGCTCAATCTGCTCATAGGTAGCAGACACAATGGTATCTATCAAAGGATTGCAGATAATAAACACTTTAGCCAAATTGCATCCTCCTATAGTTGACTTTTCCTTGTCTCTTATCTTACTATGGCACAGCAGCCATGTCCATTATTACAAGCCAACAAATCTTTCAATATTATGAAGCGTACTCGAAAATCGAGGTCACTTTTACAAAAGAGGTGATTCAGGCTACCCAACTTATTCCTAAAAATGTATTTCTAAAATGTTTGGGTTACCAATATCCTTGTATCCTTTACTCTAGTTCCATGGTAGGGGCAAAAATTATTTTAAACAGTTCCATGGTAGTGCAAGAATCCCTACGTAAAGCCAACAACATGGTATACCTACGGTATTGCTTTCAGAAAAATCCTAAAGGAGACCCCATAACTTTTTTTATACCTTGTAAAGTGACAGGTTCTAGTCCCTATAATAAAGAAGGATCCGATTTGTACTTTTACTCCCTCGCTTTTACTCAACGACCTCCGGATACCTTAATAGAAATTTTGGGTACCTTACTAGATGCAACCCGGGCATCCCAAAAAAGAAGAGAGGAACGTATTTTAATTACCGAGGAAACGTTAAGAAAAATCGGCATTTCCACCAAAGAGCTTTCCATTCTGGTCCAGGGAGTCCCTCGAAAAGGCATTTTAAGAGACCTGTCTTTCGGTGGCGCCAAGGTTATACTATTAGGCTTAGCTAAATTTCTAATGAATAAAGAGGTAGTTCTTCGGTTAGAAATTGAAGAACCCAGACAAGTTTTAAACCTACCAGGCACCATTATACGCTACGAACCTGTTGAGGGCCGGAAAGATATTGCTGCCTTTGCCATAAAGTTCCACGAAAACAAAGTTCCCATAACCTACAAAATGCTTTTAAGTGACTATTTAAAACAACAGGAAAAAAGAAAAGAGATTCCTACTCTATAAAGTTTTTAGCCCTTCTGTCGATAAAAAGAATGGGGGAAGAAGAATCTCTGTGCATGCCAGAGCATTCCTCTTATCCCTTTCACTCTAAATTTCGGAATAGTTTATTCCGAGTTTAGTAAAATCTTCGGCAGGGACGCCGAATACAATTTCAGGGAGGAACCCATGATAATCAATCACAACCTGAGTGCCATGTTCGCTCAGCGAACAAGGGGAGTAACTGAAATAAACCTGACAAAAAACATGGAAAAACTCTCCTCAGGGCTTCGAATCAACCGAGCAGGAGATGATGCATCAGGTTTAGCGGTATCAGAAAAAATGAGGTCTCAGATCCGGGGACTCCGGCAAGCCTCAGCTAATGCACTGAATGGAATATCCTTTATTCAAACTACAGAAGGATATCTCCAGGAAACTCAGGACATTCTCCAAAGGATTCGAGAGCTGTCTGTACAATCTGCCAACGGTATTTACACCCAAGAAGATCGAATGCAGATTCAGGTAGAAGTATCACAGTTGATTGATGAAATCGACCGAATAGCTTCTCATGCCCAATTTAACGGTATGAATCTACTTACGGGAAGATTTGCTAGAGAAGCAGGGGAAAACGTCGTAACCGCTTCTATTTACTTTCATATTGGGGCTAACATGGATCAACGGGAACGGGTGTACATCGGTACCATGACAGCCGCTGCCCTAGGAGTACGCCAGATCGGAACTGGGAAACTCCTTTCTCTCTCTACCCCCGATGATGCCAACCGATCTATCGGTATCTTAGACGTAGCTCTCCGCACAGTAAACAAACAACGGGCAGACCTAGGCGCCTATCAGAATCGTTTAGAACACGCTATGAAGGGAATCGATATCGGTGCAGAAAACTTACAGGCGGCAGAGTCAAGAATACGGGATGTAGACATGGCAGCAGAAATGGTAGAATACACAAAAAATCAGATTCTCTTAGAATCTGGGACAGCTATGCTAGCCCAGGCTAATACAAAAACACAATCCGTATTGCAACTCTTACGTTAGCGTAGTAATATTAATAGAGAGTGAAAGGTTCTTTGACAAATACCCTCCGTATGCAGCAGTAAAGAGAGGTTTCGGAGTATCTTCCGAAACCCTCTCTTTGTTGCTTAGGGGAGCGGAACGGCAGGGAAGCGCGATGTAGCCCTGAATATATCCCCTGCAGGCATACAAAACGAAGGCGAGGGATGCCTTCGGTATATTTCAAGGAGGGTTATCCAATATGATTATTAACCACAACCTAAGTGCAATGTACGCTAACCGGGAACTTAGCACAAGAAACATAGATGTTACTAAGAATATCGAAAAGCTAAGTTCCGGAATGAGAATCAACCGTGCAGGCGATGATGCTTCCGGATTGGCGGTTTCTGAAAAACTCCGGAGCCAGATACGCGGACTGAACCAGGCGTATCGCAACATTCAAAATGGTATTTCCTTTATCCAAACTAGCGAAGGGTTCCTGCAGGAAACCCAGGACATCCTTCACCGGATCCGGGAATTGGCCGTGCAATCCGCAAATGGCATCTACACCCAGGAAGACCGACTCCAGATCCAAGTGGAAGTGTCCCAGTTGGTAGATGAAATCAACCGGATCGCGTCCCATGCCCAGTTCAACGGAATGAACATCCTAACCGGTGCTTTTGCCCGAAACACTGCCACCGGTGCTGTAATGCAATTCCAGATCGGGGCTAATATGGACCAATCCGAACGAGTTTACATCGGGACCATGACAGCCCAGGCTCTAGGTTTGCAGAATGCACAAGGCGCACAGGGAATTATTTCTATTTCTACTGTAGAGAGTTCCAATCAAGCCATCGGCATTCTGGATGTAGCCTTAAAGACTGTTTCCAAACAACGAGCCGATCTTGGTGCATATCAAAACCGTTTTGAAATGGCCAGCAAGGGAGTAGCCATCGCTGCTGAAAACCTGCAAGCCTCTGAGTCTAGAATTCGGGATGTAGATATGGCTAGCGAAATGGTGTCTTTTGTAAAGAACCAGATTCTTACCCAGGCCAATACCGCAATGCTAGCTCAGGCTAATATGCAAACACGATCCGTACTTCAACTTCTCGGTTAACACAACAAACAAGTCCCGTTCCGCATGTAGTCGAGAGATTTCTGGACGTTATCTCTCGATCCATTTTCTGAAAGGGAGGGTTCGCGCTCCCTTCCTTTCAGCCCTTTACAGGGAGGTAATTGTATGGCCATGGATGTAACCGGAATTCCATCCAGTAATGTAGAAACCTTACACCCTTATTTAAATGTAGCGGGAGGAAACAATCCAGCTTCGTTGGAAAAACCTTCATTTATACCCTCCCCTCAACCAGACTCGTTGGAATTTAATCTGAAAGAATTAGAAGGTATTTCTAGATTTTTAAACAGAAGGTTAAGATTTTCTATTAACCAAGAGCTAAAACAAGTGGTGGTCAAGATCATTGATGCGGAAACCGATAAAGTAATTAAGGTACTTCCCCCAGAAGAAATACAAAAATTACAACTACGGATACGGGAAGCTCTTGGCATTCTATTTGATCAGCTTATTTAGTTACAGGTAGGGGGAATAGTAGAGGTAAATGTGGCGGATATTTCAATCCCTGGAGTCTCTAGTAAATATAAAACGGATGAATTAATTCAAAAGCTCGTTGAAGTGGAAAAGATTCCTCTGAAGCGTATGGAGGAATCCGTATCCAACCTCAAAACCCAACAATCTACTTGGCGTGAATTGCAGCAAGGCTTTGTCCAGTTACGGGATAGAGCAAGAGGCCTATACGGTTTTCAAACTCCTTTTAATGAACGGACAGCTATATCTTCCAATTCTTCTATGCTGACGGCAACGGCAAACCGGGAGGCAATAGAGGGAACCTATCCGTTAGAAATTTTAAAAATTGCCCAAGCTGATAAGTTTCTCTCGAATTCTCTTC
>JBDNDI010000170.1:0-6190 GCA_046719195.1 Spirochaetales bacterium
AGCTACTCTTTTAGCTATATTAAGCCTGGTACTAATGGTGCAATCTGTAACAAAAAAGGCGTCTAGTAGGGCAGACGGAACTTCTATCGGAGGTGAATTGGATATAGACGCGCAGAAAAAACGAAGAAAGAGAGTTCAGTTAACCTTTCTCTTAATCCTTTTGTATTTGATTCTTCTAGAACCTATAGGGTTTCTCATAACTACCACCCTATATTTATTTTTTCAATTCTGGGTGCTGAGTAAAGGCAAGCCCAAACTTCCCTTGTACGGGATTATAGCTATCCTAACATCCCTTGGGGTGTACTACCTCTTTGTTAGGGTGTTTATCCTGTTTTTACCTCCCGGTATTCTTGGATAGGAGGGATCTATGTGGGATATGTTTTATGTAGGGTTTTCTCAGATACTAGCCTTGAAACCTCTTGTATTAATCTTTTTAGGTGTTGGGGTAGGAATTGTTTTCGGAGCAATTCCGGGGCTTACGGCAACTATGGCCGTTGCCCTATGCTTGCCCCTAACGTTCGGGATGCATCCTGTAGAAGGAATGGCTCTCCTGATCGGGCTGTATATTGGAGGAGTATCCGGAGGACTGATCTCTGCTATTCTAATTAAGATTCCCGGTACACCTTCCAGTATTGCGACAACTTTTGACGGTTATCCCTTGGCACAGAAAGGGGAAGCCGGGAAAGCTTTGGGAGCGGGAATATTTTACTCTTTTTTAGGAGGGATGTTTAGTTTTTTTGTTCTTTTTTTTATTGCTCCCCCCCTTGCAGATATTGCTCTTAAGTTCGGCCCTCCGGAATACTTTGCTATTGCTATCTTTTCTCTTACTCTTATTGCAAGCCTATCCTCTGGTTCCACGATCAAAGGGCTTATGAGTGGAATTGTAGGAGTTCTCCTTTCCTGTGTAGGCACTGCACCTATCGACGCATTTCCAAGATTCACCTTTGGCTTTTATGAACTAGATGGAGGATTCAATCTACTTCCTGCCCTTGTAGGGTTGTTTGCTATAACAGAAATTTTAAAAACTGCGGAATCGGATGTGGAAATTCGGTTGGAGAACCTTGCTAACTATAGAATTAAAGGATTTGGGTTTTCTGCCAAAGAGTTTGTAGAACAAATGGGCAACTTTATTCGCTCTAGTTTAATTGGTACAGGAATAGGGATTCTTCCAGGTATTGGAGGAGGCACTTCCAATATCCTTGCCTACATAGCCGCGAAAAAAATGTCGAAACATCCGGAAAAGTTCGGTACCGGTATTCTGGATGGAATCGTTGCCTCAGAGACAGCTAATAACGCCTCTATCGGAGGTGCTTTGGTGCCTCTTCTTGCTATGGGAATTCCAGGAGACACGGTAACAGCCATGCTTTTGGGGGGGCTGATGATCCATGGCCTTTCTCCCGGTCCTTTGCTTTTTACTACATCCGGGGATATAGTGTACGGAATTTTTGCTGCTCTTATAGTAGCTAACGTGGTAATGGTGCTGATGGAATATTACGGTATACGGTTTTTTATACGTTTACTCCGAATACCAAAACATATCATGTTGCCTATTATTTTAGTATTTTGTGTAGTTGGAGCTTATGGACTCAATAACCGGGTCTTTGATGCCTGGTCGGTGGTGTTCTTTGGAATTATCGGGTTCACCTTTGAAAAATGGGGATTTCCGTTACCTCCCGTGATACTCGGCTTTATTTTGGGTCCCATAGCAGAAACCAACTTACGGAGAGGCTTAATGATGACTCAGGGAGATTTTTTGCCTTTCCTCACCAAGCCAATCTCAGGGATTTTCCTGTTCATTGCTCTTGCGTCGGTAGTGTACTCGGTAATTAAGGAACGCAAGCACCGAAAAGGTTAGCGTCTGCCACTTTTCAGGTAAAAAGAGATAGAGCGGTCGTAAGTCCGCTCTGCCTCTTTAGAAAAGTAACACGCGGGCAATTCTCCCATACTTCGGTGGTAAGCAATACATTCACAGCATACCCCTTTTTTCGAACAGGGATAGGTGCAATTGCAGTTCTTTTGATTAGTTTCGATGGCACAATCTTTCATATGTGGGTATTATATAGATATGAAACGATGGAATTGCAAGAGGAAGATGATTTTTTTACTGCTCTTGGTAGGGTTTGGGGGTATAGGAGGGGTGTCCTCCCTATTTGGGAATCCCTGGATAGAGGTTGAGCTAGGCCTCGTGTTTACCCATAATAACACTATACAGATACCAAAAGAAGGAGGTACAAGGTTTAATTTAGCAGATACCTTTGAACAGGATCCTACGCTAGCTATCCGAAGCCGAATTGGCTATAAGTTGTTGGATCGACATTCCTTAAGTGTGCTAATTTCACCTCTAACCTTATACTACTCGGGTACTTTTGAACAGGATACTAGTTTTGCAGGAGAAACTTTCCCAAAGGATACTCCCCTAGAAGCTACCTTTAAATTCAATTCCTACCGCCTTACCTACCGTTACGATCTATTGCAAGGGAAGGGTAAAGTACTTTCCTTAGGTTTTACAGGTAAAGTACGGGATGCAGAAATTACTCTTGAAGCTAATGGTGTAAAAGGTACGAAAACCAATATAGGGTTTGTCCCTCTTATACACTTGTATGGATACTACGAATTACCTAATTCCCTCTTTCTGTTGCTCATTGCCGATGCTTTAGCTGCTCCCCGCGGAAGGGCAGAGGATGTTCTAGTCGCTTTGGGTTATAAAATACATCCAGATGTATGGGTGCGTATTGGGTATAGATTTTTAGAAGGAGGGGCAGATCCAAAAGAAGTTTATAACTTGGCCTAACTTCATTACACCGCGGTAGGCATTCAGTACAATTTTTAGCTACTTTCAACTTCCAGGCTTTTAAGGATTATTTATTTTGCTCCTTTGAAACAGATAGTAGCCGAAGAGTCTAGGAACAGAAGGGCTCAGGCAATTGTAGCTACGGAATTAGAAGCTCCTAGGGAAGGTCGATGAGCTTCCAGAGCTTCCCAGCCTTTTTCCCGGTAAATTTTGGCTGCTGAGGCAGGATCTAAGGCTTCGTAGATCCCTCTTCCTACAATAACCCCATCAGCGCCTCCGGCAACTGCCTCATCTACCGTCATGTACTGTTGCCCCAGCTGATCCTTCCCTTTCCGTAACTGAACTCCGGGCATAAGTAGCAGTTGTCCTTCTGGAAGTTTTTCCCGAAAGCGTTTTAAATCTTCGAGGGATTCGCCATGACCGATGTATCCGGATACCCATGCAGGATATTGCCTGCCGATTTCGATAACCTTTCGGGTGTATCCCTCATTGATTAAATTATTCCGGGAAGACATGCGGGCTAGTAGGAAGGCACTTCCCATGGAGCGACCTTCTGCGTCACCGAATAAACCTTTCAGAATGTCTTCTCCTGAAATAAGGTGAACTGTAACCGCATCTGCCCAATCTGCAATACGGTAAATCCCTCCCCGGTACTGCATCCGAACGGTATTCCCGATGTCTGCAAACTTTCTATCGGCCATGATGTAGAAGTCTTCTTCCTCTGCAAGAGCAGTTAGGCGAACAGGGAAGGTGGGATCGAAATCTTCCAGAATATCTACATGCACTTTTACCATGGCAATTTCAGAGGCTGTTGCTTCTAAGATGCGGAAAAAATCTTTTTTATTTGTAGCATCCAAACTTAAAATTAGGTTTGTTCGTTTCCGGTGCATGAGTTCGGTAAGTTTTTCTGCAAAAGGATTATTTACTCGTTGGCCTGTGGATGAAGCTTCGAGATTGCGGGTAAAGGTCCGGGCATGTTCGGCTTGCTGGGGGGTAATGCGCCCATGAGTAACTAGGGTACTCAGGATTTCCTCAAGATTTACCAGACTATGAAGACGGTATCCCCGGGCAGCTAAGACCTCCTTTGCCCGTAAGCTTCGATCGATAAACACTACAAAGTCTTTTACCACTAAACCTGCAGATTCAAAGGCCTCGGCTGTTTCTATTTTGCTTTCCCCTGTAGTAATCAGATCATCTATTACAAGGCACCTGTCCCCTTTCTGATAGCAACCTACAATACTACCCCCTAGCCCGTACGATTTTTCCTCTTTTCGGCAGTATACAAGGGGTTTCCCTAACCGTTGGGCCACTACCGCTGCATAGGGTAAGGCAGTATAAGGGATTCCGGTAACAACATCGAACTCCATAGATTGTACTTTTTCGATAAGGAGATCTACCATCCGCTGAAAAATATCAGGTTTGGAAACGATATCTCGTAAGTCAAAGTAGAAAGGACTAACTTTTCCGCTTTTTAGTACAAAGTTTCCAAATTTTACCGCACCCGCATTTTCCAGATTTAAAATTAAATTGGTTAGGGACATATCCTAAGCTCCTTATCTAAAAGGATTGTTATAGAGTTTTTCCATCCACAGATGGAGGGTAAGGTTCGCCGGGAACAGAGAAACCCTCGGTCTACTCCGAGCAGTAAAGGTAAGGGCATAAAAAAAGAGGAGCCAATTGCGGCTCCTCTTAAAAATTCATAGGAAAAAATTTTTTTTCCAGGAAATGGTTTCCTGGAAAATAGTACACCCCTTTTCTGCTTACTCTTTTTTAACGCTATGAAATTAGGGTGTAGATATTCCATAATTTCATTGACTATACGATGGATTCTATACTCTGTCAAGTTCTTTTGGAGAAAATATTGAGAAGGTGATAGAAAAGGCCCTGCCCACACGCTGATGAGGAATTTCGGCCGCCGGCAAAAAAAGGTTGTCAATTTTTACTATATCGGTTTAGAATAGTTTCGTTACTATACAATTCTTATAGGAGGTTTCTATGGTATCAGGTGGAGTTGCGTTATTTCTCCTTCTCCTCGCCGTAATAGCTATTATTGTTCTTACGGCCCGGTACAAAATGAACGCCTTTGTTGTGCTAATAGGTGTGGCTTTCCTGTATGGTATTGCCATAGGAATGCCACTGAAAGACGTAGTAGCCCATGTGCGTACAGGATTTGGAAACACCCTCGGCTACATTGGAATCGTAATAGTAGCAGGAACCATTATGGGGTACATTCTGGAGAAAACCGGAGCAGCCCTTTCTATGACCCAGGCTATTTTAAAGTTGGTGGGTAAAGAACGGTCTGCTTTAGCTATGAGTGTTGCCGGTTATGTGGTTTCTATCCCTGTATTCTGCGACTCGGGTTACGTCATCCTTACCCCCTTAAATAAAGCCCTCGCAAAGGAAACCAAAACTTCCATGGCTGTTATGGCGGTTGCTCTAGCCACCGGCTTATATGCTACGCATACCATGGTGCCTCCTACTCCAGGCCCGATTGCTGCAGCGGGACAACTCAAAGCAGATCTAGGAATGGTAATTATCCTCGGTTTAATAGCGGCTATCCCGGCAATGATTGCCGGCTATATTTGGGCTGTACAGGTAGCTAAAAAGTACTGGATAGAGGCCGATATTGAAGTTTCTTACGAAGAACTATTAAAAAAACAAGGTAAACTACCCAATACGGTTATGTCCTTCTTGCCTTTAATCGTTCCTATTGTGTTAATCCTATTAAAATCCGTAGCAGACTTTCCTACCAAACCCTTTGGGGGAGGTGGCTTTGCAGCCTTTGTCAGTTTTATCGGAGACCCTGTCACCGCTCTAATGCTGGGTGTTATACTTTCTCTGTTCCTTGTTCCGAAGGAATCCTTAAGTACGGCCTACCATGATTGGATGGGGCATGGAATTCGAGATGCCGCAATTATTCTCGTAATTACAGGCGCGGGGGGATCCTTTGGCCGCATTCTCCAACAGTCGCCCATGGTAGAGTTTATTAAGGCAAATCTCTCGGGTTTACATCTAGGTATGTTAATGCCCTTTATTATTGCTGCTGCTATTAAAACGGCTCAAGGTTCCTCTACGGTGGCCATCATAACTACCTCTGCCATTATGGCTCCTCTTCTTTCTACCCTTGGGTTAAATCCGGCTCTAACGGTAATTGCCATCGGCGCAGGCTCTATGGTGGTTTCTCATGCCAATGATTCCTACTTCTGGGTAGTATCTCAGTTCAGCAATATGGAAGTTTCAGTGGCCTACAAAATTTACACCAGTGCCACATTGGTGGAAGGTATTGTTGGCATCATTATGGTCATGATAATGTCAATCTTTGTATAAAAAGACCTTCTCAAGTCTTTTTGTAGCCCTATCAGCGGGGCAAAGGGAGGGATAAGCACTTTCCCTCCCTTT
>JBDNDI010000171.1:0-6187 GCA_046719195.1 Spirochaetales bacterium
TTCTTTTTAAGGAAATCCCGTAACAGAGGAGATTCATCGATAACAAGAATTTTCTTCTTCATATTAACCTTATATGCCGCTGCTTCATTTTTATCAAGCATAAAATTTTTAATGCAAGTCTCTTGACCTGCTGGGGCAAGAATTTTATATTACTAACATGACTATTAGTCATAATTTCTAATATAGTCAGAGAGTTAATATGAGTACACTAACACGCAGACTAAGGGAAAAAGAAGCCCGCCGACAACTTATTTTAGAAACGGCAGAAAAAATCTTTGCCCAGAAAGGATTTACCGAGACTCCGATGGATGAAATAGCCCGGCAAACCGAACTGAGCAAAGGGACTCTGTACCTGTACTTTAAAAGTAAAGAAGAACTTGCCTTTGCCATTTTTCACAAGAATCTAACCACCTTAAAACAAATGATCCAAGAGGCTGCCCACTCTAGCCAGCGAGGAATTGAAAAAATCAAAGCCATACTTTCGGCTTACTATCAATTCTATAAAGAACATATTTATGGGGAAAATCAAAACTCCTGCGAGGGACCTAACCGACAGTATCTAAATAGACTCTTAGAGTACTTCTTTCAACCTGAACAGCCCCGCGAGGCCTACGCAGAACGTTGCTTTAAAGAAATAGAGGACATTTTTTCTATAATTGTTACTGCTCTAGAGAACGGAATACAAGATCACACTATCCGAAAAGAAATCGATCCCTGGAAGACTGCTCTAACCTATGGAAATCTTGTGTTGCTTTTTATGCTTCATCTTTCTAGGCAAGGGAAGTTAATTCTCCGCGGCAAGGATTTTGAAGCAGAAGAATTATTCGGTTATATGTTTGATCTATTCCTCCACTCCCTGGAAGGTGGAGAAAGGAGCACTGTGCATGCTTAAAAAACTACTAGCTCATCCCTACCTTATCCTTCTAGGAACTGCCCTAGTAACTATTTACTTTGCCCTTCAAATTCCCAACTTACAGCTCGACAATGATCCAGCCTCCTTTATTCCAAAGGATCATCCAACATACCTTGCTAAAGAGCGCACCGATGATTTGTTCGGTGAAGATTTAGCTCTATCCATAGGTCTTAGAGATTCTTCTGGTAACTTTTTTACTTCTCGAAACCTTAAAATCTTGGTCTCTCTCACAGAAGCTTTAGAAGAAATACCTAATGTAGCCGAAGTGACCTCTATAACTACAATGGATTATATTGAAGGGACAACCGAAGGTATACAGGTTACTCCTTTATTAGATCCTGCTCGCTTTGAAGGAACAGAGGAAGACATATCCCGTTTAAAAGAAAAGATCCTTTCCTGGGAGGTGTACGATCAAACCCTCGTGTCCAAGGATTTCAGTTCTGTTCAGGTCTTAGTGGTATTGGAGAAAAAACTGTCGGAACAAGAACGGGAACAGGTATATGGGGATACAGAGGCCATTTTAAAGCAAATAGTAGGAAATACCCTAGAGTACCATATAGCGGGTACACCGGCAATCGCTGTTCTCATCAGTAAGAATATGCTAGGGGATCTAAAAGCCCTTATTCCCTTGGTTATGCTAGTGGTTATTATCGTTCTATATGGATCCTTTCGACGGCTAGCAGGAGTATTGCTACCCCTCCTATCTATAATTATTGGCACTATTTGGACCTTGGGTATCATGGCGCTTTGCAAAGTCACCCTTTCCATGGTGGGCACAGTTATCCCGGTTCTTCTCGTAGCTGTAGGAAGTGCCTATGGAATTCATATAGTGCATCGCTACTATGAGGAAGAACAGCAAGGCGAAGAAGATCCAGAAGAGATTCTTTTCCGCGTACTTCAGGAAGTGACAAAACCGGTTCTACTGGCAGGAATAACTACTCTTATTGGATTCGGTTCTATAGTTACCAGTCGCGTCCTTCCTATGAGAGACTTTGGTATTTTTACCTCCCTGGGAGTGCTGTTTGTTATGGCAAATGCACTGATTATCATTCCAGCCCTCCTTCAGGTACGCTCTAAAAAAATTACCCTGCCTCCTTCTTCCTTTGGGAAAACCTCTGTCCATTTATTAGAACGGGTAGACCAGATTATTTTCCGACACCCTAAGCACACCATTGTCCTATATTTTGTAATTCTCGGCCTGTGCTTGATTGGGGCAAGGATGCTTATCGTAGATAATTCCCTTGTGGAATATTTTAAGCACAAATCCTCTGTTTACCGCTCGGATGTATTCTTGAGAACCTACTTTGCAGGTACTAGAAACTTCTCTGTTGTAATTCAGGGGAAAGAAAAGGGAGATCTGACAAATCCCGAAGCCCTGCAGTTTATGGACGATTTAGCTCATTACCTTCTAACTAAACATCCTGAAGTCTCAAAAGTTCTGTCCTTTACGGACTTCATAAAACGTATGAACAGCCTTCTTCAACCCCATGGAAGGTACGAAATACCGACAGATTTAGCCTTGTATAACCTTTCCTCAGCTTCAGATTTAAAAGATCTTATTTCTCAATACCTTCTTCTCTATTCGGGGAATCTTTCCAAATGGGCTGACGACGCTTTAGAACCTCAGGCTGCCCGGATGATGGTGCAAATGCGAACCACCAACAATAGTTTCACCCGAAAAGTTGTTCCGGAAATCTATTCTTTTGCGGAAAAGCATCTTCCGCCAGGATACCAAATTGAAGTTTCCGGGATCGCTCTTATTGAAAACACACTGGTAGACCTTATACTCTATGCGCAAATAACCAGCATCAGCGTTTCCTTACTGTTAGTGTTCCTTGTTCTGATTATAAGTTATCGTTCTTTTTCCGTTGCCCTCATCGGCATTCTTCCCCTGGGTACTTCTATTCTTATGAACTTTGCCCTAATGGGCTATTCTAACATTCCTTTAGACATTTCAACGGCCATGGTTGCCTCCGTAACAACAGGAATCGGAATCGATTACACGATCCATTATCTTTCCTTCTACTTCCAAACGGTTCGGAAAAACGGTAAAGCGGCCTTTGCCCGAAAACAAACCCTAGAAAAAGTTGGCCCTGCAATTCTTTACAACGCTTTATCCGTAGGAGCAGGGTTTGCAGTACTTCTACTTTCGCAATTCAAGCCTCTTAATTACTTTGGGTTGCTCATCGCTTTTACGATGCTAACCTCAAGTTTTGGGGCTTTAACCCTAGTACCGATGGCTCTTGAAGTTTTCAAACCTCGGTTTAAAGATTAATTTCCCTGTATAGGAGGGAGGTATGAATCGTTCCCAAAAGGTATGTTTACGCATCTTAGGCATTTTGATTGTTGCTCTGCTACTTCCTGGTTATCTGTTTCCCCTCGATGGCCGCGAGGTTATGGTAAATGTGGACAAGCGTCCTACCGGCAATACTAGCCGGGCTTTAGTAAAGATGGATCTGGTGGACAGTAAGGGTAAGGTAAACTCCCGGAGTGTAGAAATGTTTACGGTAAAAGATGAAAAAGACTTAAAAAAGATGGTCGTTGTGTTCCATGCACCTGCATCGGTAAAAGACACGAGATATTTGGCTATAGAAAATGAAGGTAGGGACGATGATAAGTGGATTTACCTTCCAGCTCTGAAACGAGTACGAAGAATTGCTGCGTCTGAAGGAGGAAGTTCCTTTATGGGTAGTGATTTTACCTACGATGACATGTCCGAGCGGGATGTGGATAAGGACGACCATAAGCTTTTACGGGAGGAGCCGCTAGGACAGTATTCTTGTTACGTAATAGAATCTGCAGCAAAAGACCCAAAAGACAGCCAGTATTCTAAGCGTATCTCCTGGATAGCCAAGGATCTTTGGGTACCGATAAAAATTGAGCTGTACGACAAACGAGGGAGTCTGCAAAAGGTAGCTACCCTAGACAAAATAGAAATGCTTCAAGGTTTTGTAACTCCTCTTCAAACAACCATGAAAAATGTTCAGAAAAATACCTCTACAATACTCACCATGGAGCAGTTTGTCTGGAATGAAGCTATTCCTGCAGGAATTTTCACAACTCGATTCCTAGAAACCGGAAAACCCTAAGAAAAGGAGGGTTACACCGATGAAAAACCACATAAAAAATCTTCCCAAATCCAGCTTATCTGGCTTTAAAAACAAAATAGTGTTCTTTGCCTGTGTATTAGGAATAAACCTATTCCTTTTTCCTTACCCGGGGTTTTCCCAGGAACCTGTTATTTCTGGTCAGATTCGGGCAGGAAGCCGGTTATATATACAAAAGGATGCATGGAGCGAGAGCACCTGGCACACCCTTCCCCGACTTGACCTAAGCATGGAGGCAAAGTCTAATCATGCAGAGGCAAAGCTTAAACTTCGCTTAGAAGATACGTGGGCACAAAGCCTTCCTAATACCCCTTTTAATCGTGTAGTGGATGAAGCATACCTGCGGAGTTTTTTCGGTGATACTGTACTGGATGCCGGGTATTTTAAACTAGTCTGGGGCAAAGGGGATGATATACATGTGCTGGATGTACTGAATCCTACCAATTATTATGATTTCGTGAACAATGACTATCTGGATCGTCGATCCTCCGAATGGATGATCCGTCTTTTGCAACCCCTGGGCTCCATGCACGCAGTAGAGTTCGTATGGCAACCGGTTACGAATACCGATACTATTCCGTTCACCGGACCGTGGAAACCCTATGAAATCTCTAAACTGGAAGCTATGCTTGGGCAATCTGCCCTCCAATTACAAGAGAATGGGAAAATCACTCAACAAACCCTAAACAGCCTTACCGATGGTACGTACGGGGTACGATTCACCGGTAGCGCAGGCGGATTCGATTACGGCCTGCTTTATGCGTACACCTTTCACCGACAACCCAAAGTCGAACTTAAAGGGAGCCTGTTGAATCCTCCCACTCTAGAAATCCACCTTTCCTATGACCGGATCCACGTGTTTGGTATAGAGGGTTCCACTGCCTTCCAGGGGTTTACCTTCCGTATGGAAGGGGGATACTTCCTCACCCCGGATACAAAAGGTACAGATCCCAAAGTTCGAAATAACTGGGTGGGATATGTAGGTGGGTTTGATCGGGATCTTTGGACAGATGGACCGAACCTGAACCTCCAGATCCAGGGGACCCTTCCCTTGCAGACAGACAAAATTGATAAAAACAATATGGCTGACCTCGAGTTCCGATCCAATGGCAAGTATACTATCCATATTGTAGCAGGAAATCTCTCTTATACCTTTGCAGAGAACAAACTAAAGACCAAAGTTTCTGCAGCCTATGGGTTAGAGCAGAAGGATCTTCGGCTTGCTCCAGAACTAACCTATGAGCCTTTCGACGATTTTCAGTGCAAAATACGCTGGGTACAATTTATAGGAAACTCAGACACTCCTTTCGGGCAGTATAAAGATTCCTCCTTTTTCGAGTTGGGAGTATCGTACCGATTTTAAGGTAGTTTCCACAAGAAACGCACCTGCAGGGCACCGTAGATCTTTCCTTCTTTATAGGATAAATACTTGTCCTGAGGGTAAAACCCTACTAATGCGGTGAGAGAAAGATCTAAAGAGGAGGAAAGTTCTTTAGTCCAATTCCCAAGGAGGGATAGCCTTTCGCTTATATACCCAGAACCCGGCACATAGAGAATACTGTGCAATACCCCCCCTATGAGCCGGGTATTTTCCCACTGGTAAGCTAAAACCGTATCGTTACCCCAGTAAGAATCTAGCTTTTTTAAAACCAAATTGGCATTAGGTTCATAAAAGAAATCCTTCGAGTCCTCTTTTACGGGACGCATATCGTATCCTACCCAATGGATAGTGGTAGCAAAGAGAAAATTCTGAAAAGCTGCTTGGAGAGTGGGTGAGAGCTGATACCGGGATCCCCAGCCATTGGTACGAGGCAAATCTTTGCGGGTTTCAGAATCAAAAGGAGAATCATAGGAAGCTAAGGGGGTAAACCCGAACCCCAGAGCATCATAAGCATACCGTAAGCCTGCCTGAGCTTTTAGCTCAAAAAAAGCAATAGGAACCCACCGTATAAAGAGGGAGACTGTATCGTAAGCAGGAGTTACAGAGTTTTCTAAACCCAGTTCCCAAAAAGTGGCATCCCACAGCAAACCTTTTCTATCTGTGTTCAGTGGAGTTCGGTACGATAGGCGGGTGGTTGCATCTAAGCCAAGGGGATTTACCGAAGCCCCGATGGACTGAGAAAACAAGAAATGGGGAATTTTTGCCTCTTGAGCGTGTAATCCTACC
>JBDNDI010000172.1:0-6136 GCA_046719195.1 Spirochaetales bacterium
GTGCGGATTTCTTTATAGAGAAAGATTCCTAGAAGGTTTAGCGTCTGTTGCTCCATGCTTCACCTTATCCTGAAGAAGCCCGTTCCTTCAAGGTGGGTAAAGGGTGAGTGAAAAAATGCGAAGCCTTTGGGGATACGTGTACAGTTATGATTTTTGTTTAGCGAAGGAAAAATAATCGGAAAAATACCGATTACTTTGGATCGGTTTCGGATCTCCTTGTTTAATCGCTCGGGCCTATTTGCAAATGCGATATTTTGCTTATCTATTTTCGCAGATAAGATGTTTCTCCTTAAGGTAACCTTGCATCTTTTCCATCCAGCAGGCAGAAATCCTTTTTGAATTTTCTATTGCAACCCTCTGGGGCAAATATCTTTTTCGCGACTTCGATTTCCATAAGCTGCACCGTTCGGAGAGGGTAAGACCAAGAATTATCTCAATGGGGTGTCACATACCAGTTCAGCGACTATACTCAGGCGAGAAACTGGTTTTTAAAGCACGAGTAAAGTGTTAAGCCGCTTAGCAGTAAGAGAAATTTATCAAAGCCTTATTATAAAAGCTTTAGTAAGCCCGTGGTTAAAACCTAATTACCTCTGTATCGCAGAGGGAGTAGAACAACAGGAAGACTTCTTCAATGTACAGAAACAGAGTATTGATTTTTGTGCAAAGGTTCCTTTTTGGAAAATACGCTGAACAGCCTCTTCTTCCTCTTATACCCTGATGTATGTTATACCCTGATGTATGAAGTGGTTTCCCTTACAGAGTAATTCTTTTAAGAACTAACAAAAATAGCAAGAAGCCCATAAAAGAGCGTGCAGGGATAGTCTTGCAATGTGCTGCACTGCTGGGATGAGAAAGCCCGTAGCACCCCTTGTGGTCCGCCATCGAACAGTACTCCTGAAGAAGTAAAAAAAATCGAGAGGAGATTTCTCGTAATGAAGGATTCTTTTCACAGAAAAATTGAACAATTCATATCTATGTGAAAATATGGTTCAAAAGTTTAATCTAATGCGACTAAAGGATCTAATCGAGCATAGCTGGGATTTGAACAGAACTTCTTGCTTGGAGCCCATATATTCCGTAGCAAAAAGCCCACTGGCTACTGCAACCATGGGGTTCTAAGATTAATTTCTCTCAAATACATCTCGGAACTGTTCATAAAAATGTATATAGGCGATACCTCAATTTACAGCCAGGAAAGAAGCCCGAAAGCATGGTGCCTTTGCATAATAAAACTTAGCCATCCGAGGCATCGAGGCTAACAGGAACGAGAGCGTTTTTTTCTAAAACGACCCAGTAAAAGAGCTAACCGCAGTTTTTGTTCTTGTAGCTTCTCCTTTTATCGGAGCGATTCTAAGCAGATAAGTAAACGTTTACAGAATAGTATGTAAAAAGGAGTTATAAAATACCACCAAAAGGAACCGTTAACATTGCCTCGACCCAGCATTTTATACATACCTCAATGCGATAGTGTACAATATTTATTGCAAATTTAGAGATTATTCAAATATTTTAGCTCTTTTCTACAATGTTTCGTTGGATCTTCCTAGACCTAGGGGGTACATTTTCTTTCACTGCACAATTTCTTAAAGATTTTGCTTGACAGATATGTATGGCATGGTAGAATTAAGAAAACGATTACTTGATAAGGAGGCTTTATGACAACTTGGAAAAAGATGTTTTCCTTGTTTGGGGCTATTGCACTCATGTGCACCTTTGGTTTCGCAACGGGGCAAAAGGAAGGTGCAAAGGTAGAGAAAGTAGAATTAAAGCTAGCTCATGTTGGATCACCTGCCAGCCCACAACAGTCCATCGGAAAAATTTTTGTAGAAAAAGTGTCGACAAAGACAGGTGGTTCAGTAGCCATTACAATTTTCGATTCGGGCACTCTGGGTAACGAAAAGTTCCTCCAGGAGGGCGTCAGATCTGGTACGGTAGATATCGCAATTGCGGGAACCTTTTCTCATGTCCTACCCTGGGCGGGAATTTTGGAAACTCCTACATTATTCCGTAATATGGACCATTTCGTAGGCGTTTTTTCCAGTAAACTTGGAGAAGCTTTTATTACGGACTTCGAGAAAGAACTGGGGGTTAAGACACTTTTCATTGCACCGCATGGTGGATTCCGCTATATAACGACGAAAGCTAAAGCTATAAAAAAACCTGCGGATATGCAGGGACTTAAATTGAGAAATCCAAACGTTCCCGCATATAATATTATGGCAAATGCGGTAGGGGCTATTCCTATCCCCCTAGATTTCGCAGAGCTTTATGTAGCTTTAGATCGGGGTGTTGTGGATGGGCAGCACGATCCCACCGGGCATATTGTAGGTTCCAAATTCTACGAAGTGCAACGATACTTAAATCTCGTCCCCTGGGGAATTACACCTCATGTGGTTTGTATGAGTAAACGAGCATGGGATAAATTGAACTCAGCTCAACAGAAAGCGGTAATGGAAGCGGCCCGGGAGACAATAAAAGAATATCCAGCCGTTGCAGCGAAGGAGGAGCAGGAACAACTCAATTTTCTTAAGGACAAGATGACTATTATCCGTGCTGAGGAAATTGATATTCAAGCTTTTAGCGCAGTTTTACAAGAAAAGGGATTGCCAGCCTTGGAGAAGGAGTATCCCCCGCAGGGCGTAAAATGGGTAAAAGAAATCATTAACTTCAAATAATTCTTTTGTTACTGTGAAAAGTCGGCCGCTCTAGCGGCTGACTTCCTACACAACTAGCGATAAAAGGTTTAGATGAATTCTATCATAATTATTGGTTCATTATTTCTTTTCTTGTTTTTTCGAGTTCCGGTGGCAATTGCCCTTACATTGTCGGCTTCTATAGGGATTTACTTGGAAGGGCTTCCCTTGCTCAGTGTGATACAGCGGTTTTACGCGGGGACAGAAAGCTGGGTCCTGATGGCTATTCCTTTCTTTCTTCTGGCAGGGAACATTATGACCGCAGGAGGACTTAGTAAAAGACTGGTGAGCTTTTGCGACGCTGTTTTCGGTTTTCTTCCCGGCGGATTGGCTAATGTAAATATCGGCGCGAGTATGCTTTTTGGTGGAATTTCTGGATCCGCTGTCGCAGACACCTCCGCCATCGGTTCTGTGCTAATTGGAGAAATGGAAAATCGAGGGTATTCCAGAGAATACTCAGCGGCAATAACGGCAGCCTCTTCCCCCATAGGTATGATTATCCCTCCAAGTATCCCCATGATTCTATGGAGCTATGTATCCAGTGAATCGTTGGGAGCTATGTTCTTAGGAGGGGTATTCCCTGGTATAATGGTCGGTGTTGGGCTGATGGGGGTATCCACCTTTATTTGTGTGAAGCGGGGTTATCAAGCAAAAGGTGGAAAGTTCGATACGGCTTTTCTAAAAAAGACCTTGAAGGACGGGCTTATCGCCCTTATTGCTCCCGTAATAATAGTCGGCGGCATTGTTACAGGAATGTTCACGGCTACGGAATCGGCGGTCTTTGCAGTGGCTTATTCTATTATTGCAACCGGATTCATCTACCGAGAATTATCGTTTAAAGAGCTCCCTCGGATTTTACTTTTGACAGGAAAAACAAGCGCCTCGATTATGTTGATTATTGGTGGATCTACGGTATTTTCCTGGGTATTAGCCCTCAACCAAATTCCCCAGAACATGGGGCGACTCATTATCGCTATTTCTTCTTCTCCCTTGGGGTTTATGATATTAGTTTCATCTATACTATTCATCCTTGGTATGTTTCTTGATATTTCAACAATTATTCTTTTAGTCGGCCCCATTTTTGCTCCCATTGTCCATAAAATGGGGGTCGACCCCATACTAGCCGGATTAATTTTTATGGTGGTACTGGCCACAGGGTTAATTACCCCTCCCTTGGGCCTCTGTTTGTTCGTTGTAACAAACATAGTAGAGGTAAAACTCGAAAAGGTTGCTAAGGAATGCATTCCCTTTATAGTTCTTATGCTGATAGTGGCAGCTATTATGTGGATATTCCCCGGTACCGTACTTTGGCTTCCAAGCTTGATAAGGAAATAGAAATGAAACTATTAAATACCCTTGAATCTGGGTTAGTAAAAATACTGGAAAATCTCTTAAAGGTATGTCTTGTGGTAATGACTCTCGGTGTATTTTCCCAAGTCATTCTACGAATGATCTTTAAAAGAACTTTCCTTCCTATAGAAGATATTCTACCCTATTCCTTTTCAATTACAACGTTCGCTGGATCAGCCTTGTTATTTCGCGAAAAGGGGCATATTGCCATTACTTTTTTAACGGACTCGATAAGAGGTAAGGCAGGTATAATCTTACAATTTCTTTCAGATGTGTTCATTTTTGTTTTCTTAGGAATTTTCCTCATTTGGGGAACTATATTCATGCTCTCGGGGAATTATCAGTTCAGTCCGCTTTTGAAGATTCCCCTTTTGTATATATTCATTGTGGTCCCACTTTTTGCTTTTTCTTCTATAGTATTCCTCATCCGTCGGTATGAAAGAATCACAAGAGGGAAATAATACACAGTAGAGGGTTTAGAAGTATGGACAATTACATCGGTTTTATCGGCCTTGGTGCTATGGGAAAGTTTATGGCAGAGAATCTGATAAAGGCAGGCTATGAGATGGTACTCTTTGATGTGAACGTTGCGGCCTTAAAAGAGTTCGAAGGCCGTAGGGGAGTCAACATAGTGTCTTCTGCCGCGGAAGTGGGAAGCAAGGTTTCCTTAGCGATCACAATGCTGCCCAATTCTCCCCATGTGGAGGAAGCGGTTTTGGGGCTGAAGGGATTAGCCAATACCTTGAAAGCCGGCTCTACCGTGGTGGATATGAGTACTATCTCCCCCAAGGTAGCCCGTAAGGTAGCGTCCTTACTCAGAGATAAGGGAATAGACTTTCTGGATGCACCGGTTAGCGGGGGCCAAAAAGGCGCACGCGAAGGGACACTCTCTATTATGGTGGGGGGGGAGAAAAAAACCTTTGAGTCAGTTCTTCCGGTTCTAAAAGTAATGGGGAAAACCATCGTCTATGTGGGTCCATCCGGTGCTGGACAAGCGGTAAAGTTATGCAACCAAGTTATTGTGGGTATGAATATTCAGGCTATTTGTGAATCCTTTGCTCTAGCCAAGGCAGAAGGGCTCGATTTAGAAAAGCTTCGAGAAGTTTTGAAGGGCGGAGCGGCTAACTCCTGGATGATGGAGAACCTGGCACCTCAGATCATTAAGGGAGAGGTTGGGGCAGGATTTCGGATTTCCCTTCAGTTAAAGGACTTACACCTTGCTTTGGAAGAAGGATATGAGCATGGTGTCCCCATGTTGGGAACTGCCCTGGTTACGAATCTTTATCTGGAGGCCAAAGCTCATGGCGAGAGTGACAACGGTAATCAAGCACTTTTCAAAGTGTACAACCGCCTCGCAAACCAGGTGTAAAATCTTTCGAACCTTTATTTGGGAGTAAGTAGAGAGGATCGTTTTTAATATAATCACCACCGAAAAGCTCAGCAGGAGGGTGGGCTCGGGTCCGTCTTAGTATTTTTCTAAAGGTCCTGATTTACCTAATTTTACACCTGATAGGCCCCTGTATCCTTACTCTCTTATTCCAGTTTTCTGTTCCTGTGAAGGAAACTGCCATCTGCCAAACCAAGAGGGTTTGCAAGACCTACGAATTTTATGTACAATCTATTTTAACATTCATCTACTTAAATAATATTAGAGGAGAAACTATGCAAAGAATTACGTTTCCGGAAGCTTTCACTTGGGGTGTGGCTACAGCAGCGTATCAGATCGAGGGAGCTTGGAACGAGGATGGTAAAGGAGAATCTATCTGGGACCGTTTTAGTCATACTCCCGGAAAGATTCAGAATGGAGATACGGGGGATGTGGCCTGCGACCATTACCATCTGTATCCTCGGGATGTATCTCTTTTGAAAGAATTAGGAGTTAAAAGTTATCGGTTCTCCCTTTCCTGGCCAAGAGTTTTTCCCGATGGGAAAGGAAAGTTGAATAGGAAGGGGCTGGATTTTTACAAAAGGCTGGTGGATCTTCTTCTCCAACAGGGAATCAAACCTGCAGTCACTCTATACCACTGGGATTTACCGCAGAAACTGCAGGATATCGGGGGATGGGAGAACCGGGATGTTACGGACTATTATGC
>JBDNDI010000173.1:0-6117 GCA_046719195.1 Spirochaetales bacterium
GACTTCTGCATAGGTATTCGGGTGGCAATAAGCAAAGCTAGTATCGTTTTTATTCCCAAAGCAAAGCCTTCGGCTAACGGACCGGTTTCAAAAGCCATTCCCCAAAAGTTACCACTCCAATGAAACACAACAGCAGCCGGTATACTCCCCCCTGTAAGGAGAAAAATCCAACTATACAATAAAGTGTTGGGAAAAAAGTCTAAAAAGTAGAATAGCAAGCGAAGGGGCTCCTGCGTTAAAATAGCAAGTGGGTAGCCTCCTATAAAGAAAAGAGGAAGATGCCACAGAGCCCAAAAACAGGCTAACAGAATTGAAGCTGGAACCCAGCCTAGCCTGTTTAAAAGCGCAGGAAGTCCATACCCCCGCCAGCCTACCTCTTCCGGTAACGGGCCAAACAAAAAAATGAACCCAGCAAATAGAACTAACTGGTTTAGTGAATGGAAATCTTCCCTTAGACAGAGTTGCTCCTTCGATGCTCCTAAGCCTAAAGAACCCACAATCGATAGCAATTGTATCCCTAAGGGCAATAGTAGAATCAAAAGCCAAATTCCAAAAGACCCTCCGCGAACCCAAAGGAGTCTACGCAGGAAATCCGTGCGGGTTTCTCCGGATAAAAACAGGAAACCTAAAGTAGCTAGGGTAGGACCTAATCCTCCCAAGGTTAAAAGCCCTCTTCCAAGAGTTTGGTGTACCTGCACCTGCATAAGGACTGCTACACTCCAGAAAAGCCAGGAGATTCCAAGGGTAAGGAAAAGAAAGGGAAGGGGATAGGGATAAAGCTGGTTTTGACTTTTCCTTATATAACGCATTAGAAAGCCTCCTTTACAAGAACGTATATTCCCAGGCCTTCTGCAGTAACACCCACATCTAAGCGTGCATGGATCCGGCGTTTCGGATCCAAAAGAAGGCGGAGGCCTCCCCCTCCCACAAGCTTCAGGGAACTAAAGCTATACTCCCCAAAGGTAGGCTGAACATCTCCTGCTCCGAAAAAAACTACCCCTCCTAGTCTACCTAAAAGAGGGAAACGATACTCTCCTTGAAACGCGATACTATTCGTATCTTGAAACCTTCCCAGCGGATACCCTCGCATAATCATAGAGCCTCCGAGGGAGGGTAAAGAGAGAAAGGGAACCTCTCCCCAGCTTGCCTGCAGTTTAGCCTGCAAGGCTAAAACCCCTTCCTCCCCCACAGGAAAATATCCCCGCAGATCAAGCTGAGCAAAGCCAAAGTCCCAATCCGAACCCCAAGCCTTTTGATATATTTCTACAAAACTCTCTGCCCATAGCCCTTGGGTAGGATAAAAGGGACTGTTCCTACTATCATAAACCCCTCCCATTCCAAAACCGGTAACCGTGCTTCCCTGCCCACCCCGCAACATTGATAGAGCCTCGTTGGTCTCAATATCTATGTACTTATAACCAACCCGAGGCCCCACATATAAAGTGGAACCTAAGCGGCGATATAAAGATCCTTTTAAAATACCATATACCGGTTCATACCCTTCTTTTTGTTCCGACTCTGTAGATGATCCAATTCCCCAGAAGGATCCGGGATATCGACTTACTTCCATATACCCGGAAACACGATACTGACCCTTAGAAAAATATAGTTCAGGCTGAACTCCCACGGATACCTGTAAATTCTGCGTTCCGGTAAAAAAGAGGGAAATCTCGTTGGTTTTTCCCTGGTGGGCGGCCCCTGCTTCCTCCTCCCCAGACTCTTTACATAGGATAAGGTACACCCCCATTCCTAATCTAGTATCCGGAGTATAATAAGGGGCAAAGGCAGGAATTACCCCCCAGCCCTCCGCCCAAATAGTTCTCGTGCTGCCTAAGAAACCTAGGGCAATAAGCATAAAGCTGCATAAAGTAGTCCAAACACTTCTCATTCAAAGCTCCTTTCTTACGTATGCTGCCGCGAATGTATCAGGATAGAAAAAAGGTATCGTCCGAGCCGAACGGTTTGGACGTTTCTGAAGGATTTAGGTTCTTGATATTTATACTTAATACATAATGTATGTACCCACCCCGCAGATGGCAGCAATCCCCAAAATCTTCGATGAGGTCGGAGATTTTGTCATCCATGAGCACGAGGGGAGTTTAAATACACACTCTTTTCATCCTCCCTTCCCTTTTTTATATTGTGAAGGGGTTAGCCCTGTGTATCGTTTAAAGAGGGAATTGAAGGTGGATTTAGATCGGAAACCTGATTCAAAGGCGACATCGAGAAGGGAAATAGAACGAACCGGTTTTTGTCTTTGTGCATCCAGTATTTTTTGAGCATGCCGAACTCGTTCCCGGTTTATAAATTCGAAAAAGTTAATGCCCATGGCCTGATTTATTACTTGAGAAACATGATGAGGAGAAAGATTCATTTCCATCGAAAGATCCCTTAGGGTAAGATTTTCATCTAAGTATGCCTGCGTAGACCGCATATGCTCTTCTATCTTTCGGGCTAGAGCCTGGACCTCTTGCTCTCCTAAAGGGGAACGGGCATAGGGGGCTACCTTTTTCTGTAGAAATGAAGGCTGCATAAGGGCCTCAAACCCGAGAATATGGAGGATCCCAAGGACTACCAGATCCGTGAACCGATTAATAAACGCCGAGTTCCCGGTCTGCAATTGGAAAAAGAGCATTACTATTACATAGGAACTTAAACCGACAAATCCTAAAAGAATAAGGTTGCGTAACCAATTCAGGGTTAACCCTTCCTCGGTAGAAACATTCTCCCGAAGCCGGCTTCGGTGTGTTCTAAGCCGCACCTGTAGTAGAACAAGGTATATACCTAGATGTAGAAGTTGCAGGACTTTCATCACAAAAAATCGCTTGTCCTGGGGTAGTTGCAAATCCCAGTACCGGAGCTTATCCTCTCCTGTAGAGAAATAAAAAGGCACCAAGGCTAGGGTATTAATTAGGAAAGGAAGGAAATGAAGCCCCTGTATTCCTCGAATTGCTTTTTGCCTCTCTTCTTGAGATTGGGAAGTTAACGTTGGCAGAAGTTTTTCTGCATAAAGATACAGGCAAGGGCCGGTAAGAAACGTAAAAGAAGCCCCTAAAAGAAGTATATGAGGGTAGGATCGATACATTTCTGTCTCGATCATCCAAGTATAAAAAAATCCAAAAGCCCAACTAAAAAGGATGATGGATATATACCGATTTGCTTTTTGCTGTTCTTTTGGCTGTCTGCGTAATAGTAAAAGCCCTAGAAACAAACTATTTACAGAACCGAGTAGAAACAGAGCATTCCAGGCCTCTTTTATCCCGACCACTTTATTCCTATTCTATACTTTCTGTTTAGGAAAGACTATCGCCGGGGACAGACCACGATTCCTAATAGCCCGATAGAAAGTAACCCTAGCCCCATCCCAAGTACAGGCACAATTCTCGGAAACACGGAGGATAGGAATAGATAATCCCGGGTAATTGCCCATCCTAATAGGATAAGAATAGTTAAAGCGATACTTCCAAGTCCAAGCCTTACTCCCAGGGAGTTGGATGTAAGCGGATGAAAGTGCCGTTCCTTGCGAAGCAATCCCCGAAACAGAATGAATCCAAGGATCCCCCCCAAGAGAAAGATACCACCCGTGATGACCCAAAGGATATTTTCTCCTTGTATAATCCGGCTCATTCCAGGCCTTGAATACCCTTTCCACTTTGCCCATTCCTGAAGCACCCGTGCAAAAAAAGGCCAGCTTCGCTGACTATTGGTAAGAATCACGATTCCATCCCCTGTTTCTGGAACGAGATGAAAGTGACTCATCCAGCCGGAACCTTGACCGCCGTGGGATACTGCAACTGTTCCATCTGCAAACTTCTCAATAAAATGTCCCATTCCATAGGAGGGGAAGGCTAGGCCATAGAGACCCGGGATGGTCACTACTGGCGTGTATAGGAGGGCTTTTGTCTCTGCTTTTAACACCATTTGTCCATCTGTATTGGAGACCATACTTCCTGCACTCACAAACCGTGCAATATCCTCTAGGGTAGCGAATAGTCCTCCGGCTGCTTTTTCAGGATACACGTAAGGCGGGATGGAGACTCCCGAAACTGTATACCCCTGGGGAACTGGCGGATCCCACTGAGAATTCCATTCAAAACTCGCTCTGTGCATTCCTAAGGGAGTTAAGACTTGCTCTTGCATATATTGGGAAAACTTTTTTCCGGTTATATCTTCTATCAATAGCTCTAACAAATTAAATCCCACGTTAGAATAGGAAAACCTAGTCCCTGCTTCTCTTTCAAACACTAAGTCTTTCTGTAAAGCCTCCCGTAGGGAAGGAACCGGTCCATCGGGTGCGTACCGTACGCCGATAGTACCTAAAAACAGCCCTGCGGTATGACTCAACAAGTGCCGTACCGTAATTTTTTCTAGGGGGAAACCAGAGTTGGGAAGCTGTATACTCTTTAAGTACTGCTGTACGGGAGTATCTAGTGAAATTTTCCCTTCTTCTACTAGTTTCAATACCCCCCAGGCAGTGACCGATTTTGAAATTGATTCAACCCGGCAAGGAGTAAACTGCGTAAGAGGAACCTTTTTTTCCTTATTTGCATACCCACGGACGCTAAGCCAGACAGGTTGTCCTTTTTCTATCAACGCAACCGCAACCCCGGGAATAGAATAAGCCTTCATCCATTGCTCGATCCGGGTATCTATAAGCTGAACAAAAGCACGTATCGACGATTCATCCCGGTTATAACGGGATCCAGCTTCAGAGCCGGGGATAGGTTCTGGGCGGCTTACGCTATGGGGTGCGGCTATATCCGGCACTTTTTGCCCGCAGGAACTAAACATAAGAAGGGAAAGTAAAATCCCTAGTGATACGCGTTTTAAAATCATTTGTACCCCTTATAATGCCATATTATCCTATCTGTTTGACCTTTGGATATATAAATTCATTCTATACCCTCTGTTTCCAAATTCTTTTTAGAAAAAAGGGTTAAAAACATCCCTAAGGCCACTACCTGGACTCCCACAGAGAACACAACCACAGGTAAGGCGTTGAACTTATCGTACAGGAGTCCGATAATCGCACTACCGATAAACCAGAATAACCCAAAAATCGTGTTGAATACCCCAAAGGCCCGGGCACGTTTATCTTCTGAAACCCGATCTCCAATCGCTGCCTTTAGGATGGATTCCTGGGTTCCAATGCTGATACCCCAAAGGGCCATTCCAAAAAGAATCATCCCAAAGGATCCAAGAAACACCAGGGGAGCTGTGAAAACTTCTACTATAAAAAGAGCGAGTAAGGCTTTTAAACCGATCCGGTCGTACAGAAAACCGAAAACAATGGCTGCAGCCGCATCAACGGCCATGGCTCCGGCGTACAACAAGGGAATAGCCTCTTCAGGAAACCTATTAACATTTTTCAAATGCAAACCAATTAAAGGAAAATCCGTTATCCCCATGGCGAGTAATCCCGATGCGATCACGATAATCCAGTAGGTTCGGGAAAATCCGCTTCCTATCTGAGGAGTTTTCACTTTCAATTCAAATTTTTCAGGATGGGGGAAAAAGAACCGGGCAATGAAAGTGATGGAAACAGCGATGCCAGCAGGGATAAACAGAAGCAGTAATCCTGTCCTGTAAGAGGATAGGGTATCGCCTTTTTTCGTCAGGAAAAGTAAGGCAGAAAACAAGGCCGGCCCTAAAAAAGCGCCTACCTGATCCATAGCTTCGTGCAAACCAAAGCCAAAACCGCTTCCGGTTTGATTCCCTGCAAAGGATATAACCGCATCATGAGCCGGTTTCCGTATCGCTTTTCCCACCCGCTCTAGAATAAGAAATACAATAGCTAGTTCCCACCCGCTTAGAAAAGCCAGCATCGGAAGAGAGCAGAGCTGAATACCATATCCTCCGATAATAAAAAGCCAATACTTGCGGGTTTTATCAGCCGCAACTCCGGAAAACAGGCGGAGTGCATACCCGGCAAACTCTCCCACTCCCGCGGCAAATCCGAGGGCAAAGGCGCTAGTTCCTAGCAATTTCAAATATTGGCCGACAACGCTTCGTCCCCCCTCATAATTCATGTCTGCAAAAAAACTTACTATACCAAACAGCACGATAAAAATAATTGCTGTTCTTTTAGTCAGCTCTATACTTCTTGCTTTCATACAG
>JBDNDI010000174.1:0-6086 GCA_046719195.1 Spirochaetales bacterium
ATCTAGTACTAGAAGGACCTCCCGCAGTAGAAGATTGGGTTTTCGCTTGGCAACAACTAAATCCTTCCCGGTTAACCCTTCTGTTTCAAACTGTTTCGCCCCGGGAGGCAAAGCAATATTTTCAATGTTTAGTTGGGAATAAAAGAAAGAGAGAGTCTCTTTCTCGGTCTTTATAGAAATCTATATTTACGAGGAGGAAAGTATGAAAAAAACCTTAGGTTTGGTTCTGTTGGTTGCTCTTCTCTGCCCTGCCCTGTTTGCCGCTGGGAGCAAAGAAGCAGCAAAGCCTGCTTATCCCTTAAAGCCTATTCAGGTGGTTGTACCTGCGGGTGCAGGAGGAGATACGGACATTAACTGCCGGCTTCTAGGTAAGTTCTTAGAAAAAGAACTTGGCCAGAGCGTGGTAACCGTGAATGTCGGAGGAGCAGGGGGAACGTTAGGAACCCGGAGGGTAAAAGATGCTGCACCGGATGGATACACCGCCCTGTTTTTTCATCCGGGGATGTTACTGAACAAAGTACTTGGATTGGCTGATTACTCCTTTCAAGAATTTGAAGTAGCTGCCTTAGCTGTGTTGGATGAAACAAACATATTTGCTGCCAATGCGAAGGCTCCCTATAATAACATGGCAGAGCTAACAAAAATTCTCAAAGAAAAACCAAAATCCATTTCTTTTGCAACGGAGGTCGGAAGTTTTACCCATTTACATGTACTAGCTTATCAAGAAGCCGCGGGAGTAGAGCTAAACATTGTTGATGTAGGGGGAGCCGCTGCAAAAACCGCTGCTTTAAAAGGAGGCCAGATCGATATTATCGGGACTCAGTACGGTCTAGTAAAAGACTACATAAAGAACGGAGATTTCAAGGCTATTGGTGTGTTATCGGATAAACGTAATCCTGCTTTCCCCGATGTACCTACCTTTAAGGAACTGGGATACAACATAGCTTTCACCAAGTTCTTTTTCTATTCCTTTCCTAAAGGAACACCCAAAGAAATTATAGATCGGTTTAGTGCTGCTGTAAAAAAAGTAGTGGAAAATCCCGAATACCAGAAAGCTGCTTTTGATGCTTTGTTTGTAACAGCTGCCTATATGGGGCCTAAGGAAACATTTGATTTTCTAACCCAGCAGGAAGCCCTCTATAAAAAGTATCTCTCTGGAATCCAAATGAAATAGTAACTCCTGTTTGAAAAGCCTCCCAGCAGGGGGGCTTTTTTATTTTAGGATTTTTTTGGCGTATAGTTATTTCTAATAAGCAAGGGAAAAAGGATGGCGCTAACCCAGAACATTGAGCAATTCTATGCGTTTTGGAACAACAAACCCGTACAGGCTCCCCTATTAGGTATGGATGTAGCAGGTTGGTTTCCCTTTGAACGGTTCTCTGTACTACGAAGCATCAAAGAAGATCAATATATTGAAAGCTCCTTCATGGATCCCCTAGCCTGTATAGGCGACTACCGTTTGTCGATGGAACAATACACCTCAATTTCAGATGACCTGGTTCGATCCATCGCCCCTATACCTGCCTTACCTTGGATAGAAGGAATGTTGGGTTGTCCCATTAAACGCAAAGGACAAAGTTTCTGGGCAAAAGAGTTGTTTTTACCTTTTGAACAACTACGATCCTTTGACTCTATTACTCGTTCTCCCTGGTTTAGCTTGTATAGGGCGTTTGTACGGGCTTTGGGCGCCCGGTAGTATTGTGCGAATACAGGAAGATGCTAGCGCCCTGTACTCTCCTGAACTATTTCGCACCTGTATCTTACCCGCTACCCGCAAAATCGCCCAAGCTTTCCCCTACAGTCTTTTACACCTCCATTCTTCCTCACTGTTTTTACTCGAGGAGTTTCTATCTATTAAAGAGATTGGGGTATTTCAGGTTAATCGGGACGTGGGAGAATTGGGACTTCCGGAAATGGAACCCTTTCTTAGAACTATTCAACAAAGAGGAAGAAGGCTCTATTTACGCGGATCCTTTACGGAACAAGAGTATCGATGGATCCGAACTCATCTTTCCCCCATTGGCCTGATCGTTCAAGGGGTAGTATCTTCAGCAGAACAGGGAAAAGAGTTGCTTTCCTTGGCTCGTAGTCTCTGGCCTAGCAAATGAAAAAGAATGCAAGAAGCGGAACTGCGTAATAATAAAGGATGGAGACATTGCTACGATACCCGCGCATACAAAGGATAGAGGAGTCGTGGAAACCTTACTAAGCGCCTGGACACAGAGGATACTCTAAAATACGTTCCTTTGTATCTGTTCTTCTTTGTACCTCTTCTACATCGTTAAGTCCGCTAAATACTCCCTTAATTTGTTCAACTTTCGAGTGGTTTCTTCCTGTTTTGTCCGCTGCTCACTAATTACCTCGGGTCGGGCTTTTTCCAAAAACCCCTGACTATTCAGTTTTTTATTCACCGACTCTAAGAGGGTCTCTAGTTTTGCAATTTCTTTTTTCAGTCGCTCCACTTCCTTAGGAACATTGATAACCTCGCGGATATACACAAAAGCTTCAAAACCTGTACCGACAACCGCAACACTCCCCTTCTCTTGTTGTTGATATTCGCTTATCGTTAACTCTTCTGCTCCTACTAACAGGCGGATTAAAGCTTCCTGTCTCTTTAGATACGCATCGGCAAAAAACCCGGGCTCTGTCTTTACCGCTAAGCGAATCTTACGATCCGGAGGTATAGTAAACTCACTACGCAAGGTGCGTACTAACCGAACCAGCTCTTGTAGCACCGCGTAAGATTCCGCTTCCTCGGGAAACTCCCGGTCGGGCCGTTTCTCTGGATAAGGAGCAATAATGCAAGCCTCTTGGCGCTTGGGAAGCTTTTGATAGATTTCTTCAGTAAGGAAGGGTAGGAAGGGATGTAGTAACCTTAAGGCTTCTTCTAAAATACCTAAGAGGAGAGTTACCACCCGGTCTTTTTCTTGCTCGTCCCCGGAATAAAGAGAAAGCTTAGTCGATTCAATGTACCAGTCGCAGAACTCATTCCAGAAGAACTCGTAACAAGCAGAGGCAGCTTCGTTAAACCGGTATCCGAGAAGAGCCTCTCGAACTACCCCCGCAGTTTGATTTAAACGGTGGAGAATCCAGCGATCGACTTCGGTTTTAGGAACGTTTTCGAAATTTAATAATTGCCTTCCCTCCAAGTTCATCAACAGGTAGCGGCTTGCATTCCATATTTTATTGGCAAAACGGGAACCTACTCCAAAACTGTCTTTGCTGATTAACACATCCTGTCCCTGGGCAGCTAAGAAGGCCAAAGTAAACTTCATGGCATCGGCACCGTATTCATCAACAATTTCTAAGGGATCGATGCCATTGCCTAAAGATTTGGACATTTTTCGCCCATGGATGTCCCGCACCAACCCCGTAATATAAATATCCCGGAAAGGTACTTCTTCCATAAACTCTAAAGAAGCCATGATCATTCTAGCCACCCAAAAGAAAATAATATCATACCCGGTAACTAAAGCGGTGGTAGGAAAGAAAGTCGCAAGATCCTCAGTTTTTTCGGGCCAGCCAAGGGTAGAGAAAGGCCAGAGCCAGGAGGAAAACCAGGTATCCAGCACATCTTCGTCCTGGTGAATCCGACTGCTCCCACAGTTACTACAGGAGTCCGGATCCTGGCGAAGCACTAAGGTTGCCCCACAATCCTTGCAGTACCAAACCGGAATCCGATGCCCCCACCACAATTGGCGGGAGATACACCAGTCGCGAATGTTTTCCAACCAATGGGCATAGGTGTTTTCCCACTTCTTGGGAAAAAAGATAATTTTTCCCTCTTTCCAGGCCTGTAAGGCTTTTTGAGCCATACTTTGCATGCGGACAAACCATTGCTCAGAAAGATAGGGTTCAATAACCGTATCGCACCGGTAACAGTGTCCTACCTGGTGCAGATGATCCTTTTCACCAATAAACAAACCCAGGGTTTTCAGATCTTCTACCACTTTCTTACGAGCAGCTAAAACACTCAATCCACGGTAGGGTTGGGGCACTTCATCTGATAAGGTCCCATCGGGATTTAGAATATTCACCACAGGCAGCTTATGCCGAAGTCCAATCTCCCAGTCATTTACATCATGGGCAGGTGTAATTTTAACCGCTCCGGTACCGAATTCCTTATCCACGTACGAATCTGCAACTAGGGGGATTCTACGACCTACAAGAGGCAAGCTGACGTACTTCCCAACCCTATGCTTATAGCGGGAGTCTTCCGGATGCACCGCTACTGCTGTATCGCCTAACATGGTTTCGGGTCGGGTGGTGGCAATTTCGATGCTACCCGATCCATCTTCAAAGGGATACCGGATGTGATACATTTTCCCATGGGCTTCCTGATGTTCTACTTCGTCGTCGGATAAAGCGGTGCCACAGGAGGAGCACCAGTTAACCAGATATCTTCCTTTATATATCAACCCTCTTTCGTAGAGACCAACGAATACTTCCCGAACTGCCCTTGAAAGCCCTTCATCTAAGGTAAAGCGCTCTCGGCTCCAGTCGCAGGAAGAACCTATTTTTTTCAACTGTTCCACAATAATAGACTTATGCTCAAGAGCTACTTTCCAGGTTTCCTCTAAAAATCGTTCTCGGCCTAATTGACGACGATCCAATCCCTGGGCACGAAGTTTTTTCTCTACCACATTCTGGGTGGCAATTCCCGCATGGTCTGTACCTGGAAGCCAGAGGGTAGGTTCCCCAACCATGCGATGAAACCGTATAACTATGTCTTGCAGGGAGTTGTTTAACCCATGTCCCATATGAAGAACCCCGGTAACATTCGGGGGAGGAATTACAATAACATAGGGGGATTTTCCCGATTGTTTCTTAGGCTTAAAGTAGCCTTTGTCCATCCAGAACTGATAAATACGGTCTTCGAAGTCTTTTGGGTTGTAGGTTTTCGCAAGTTCAATAGCCTTCATTTATAAGCCTCCGCTGAATGGGCTCATTGTACCGATTTTCCCTCCCCTAAGCAAGGAAGCCCCTAGCTTTCGGAAAAGTATTGACCGGAGGATTCCTCCTATGATGTAGTGAGATGAAAATATTTTATTGAGATCATTCGAAAGGATTCGTTCATGAAAAAATGGGCGCTGGTACTCTCCGGTGGTGGCGGTCGAGGGCTAGTATATGTTGGGGTGCTAAGAGCATTAGAGCAATTAGGCCTTGTCCCTAATTTTGTAGCTGGCACCTCCATTGGGGCTATTCTCGGAGGACTCTACTGTGCAGGCATGACCCCGGGAGAATTGCACCATTTTGTACAAGAAGAGTTTGATCTTAGAGATTATTTGGAAGGAATAACCTTTCGCCTTGGGGAAGGTGCGTTTTTCCGTTTCTTACAGGCTCAGGAAGCCCTGACCCATCTTTCTCGAGGGAGAGGAATTGATAGTGGGAAAAAAATTCTGCAGGTTTTACAGAAACTAACCAAAGGGAAACATTTTGAAGATACCTATCCTCCCTTTGCCTGTAATGCAGCAGATCTTCTTACAGGAAAAGAGATTGTGCTAGAAACTGGACCCCTTGCTGAAGGAATACGAGCCTCGATGTCTGTTCCCGGTATTTTTACTCCGGTATCGCTCCCTCCGTATTTGTTAGTGGATGGAGGCATCTTAAATAATCTTCCGGTACGTCTAGCCCGCAAGCGGGGATACAAGCGAGTACTAGCTATAAACTGCAGTCCCTTTGCACCTGTAAAGCCCGAAGACCTACCCACAGGAATTTCTGTGTTTTTTCGGGCTTTATCTGTGGCTGGCAACGATAGACCCATAGATCCTTCCTACGATATTGCAGATCTAGAAATTCGTATTCCTCAGAAACTCTCCGAGTTCGACTTTTCCCAAAAAAAAGAACTCATTCAACTAGGAGAAATAACAATGCGAAAAGCAGAGTCTTACTTAAAGCTTTTCTTTAAAGCCTCCCTATTTCCTCAAAAACCCCAGGTGTTCGAATATTCTCCTTGACAACTAATTTGTCATGAGAATATACTAATTTACATCAAAACTCTAAAGAAAGGAGTACGGTATGAAAAGACTATTCAAGATAGTGAGTCTTGCAATGGTTTTAAGCCTAGTATTAGCAACCCTTGCAAT
>JBDNDI010000175.1:0-6039 GCA_046719195.1 Spirochaetales bacterium
CGTATCCTGCAAAAACCCGTATCCTTTGCAACCCCCCTAGCCTCGTCCATAGGGGGAAGCCTGTATCGTGTTTCCTATGCGCCCCGGACACAAATGCATCCCCGCCACTCTAAGCTCCGTCTAGCCGATGCGGTTCTCTCCTCCTACTGATCTAAACACATCTCGAGGCAGTAAGCGCTGCAGCATACGGGCATTGACAGCCGCCTGCCCCCGCCTGTGATTGTTAAAGTAAATACGGAACCGATGAGCCTTCTGCGCCATCCGGATAATTTTTGGCACCCAGGGACGGAGCTCTTCTTCGGTATAGAGGTAGTCGAACCTGGCGGCTGCATCCGAGCCCCACCAGGTTTCCCGATTCCGGCCATGAAACCTTAGGTACGCTACCGGGGCAGTTACCACCTCTTCTGCCTCGGGCAACCCTGTTAGGTTTGGCATATCCGTAGCACAGAACCCCACCTGCCGGGTTTGCAAGGCCTCCCATACGCGGGGGATGTGCCAGGCGTTGTTCCGGAACTCTACCACCAGGGGAAGATCGAAAAGCTCCCGTAAGAGAGAATCGAGATAGCGGCGCCGGTCTGCGTCGTAGTGAAAACTGTAGGGAAACTGGAGAAGAACTGCACAAAGCTTTCCTGACCGAAAGAGCGGATGAATAGACCGGCGGTACTCGGCCACCGCTTCTTTCCAGTTAGAGGGATCGACTTTGTGAGTAAGGGATTCGTGGGCTTTGATGGAAAAATCTAGGCCGGAGCCGGCCCGCTTTAGCATGCCCTCTATTTGCCCTTCCTGCGGCATACGGTAGTAGGAAAAGTTTAGTTCTACGGTAGAAAACTGACGGGCATAGAAAGAGAGAAACTGTTCCCGGGGCAAATTCTCCGGATACAGCACGCCCCGCCATTCGGGATAGTCGAAACCGGAGGTTCCAATACGCACATCGCAAGAGCTAGGGTTCATATTTCTATACTACTACACATTTGTTTAGTATTCAAGGGATTTTTTATCCCTTGCATCCTTTTCTTCCCATCGGTATAGTACCCCAATGAATCAAGACCAGGTAAAAGAATTACTCTTACAGTTGGAGCCAGACACTGAAGAGTTCCAGGTTATTTT
Source organism: Spirochaetales bacterium (assembly GCA_046719195.1). GTDB lineage: Bacteria > Spirochaetota > Spirochaetia > DTKZ01 > DTKZ01 > DTKZ01. The sequence continues at coordinate 1,108 of JBDNDI010000175.1, forward strand.
TTCTGGGAAACAGAGTAAACGGGTTAACGGAATCTACCATCCGGAGAGCCGGGAAATCATTTTGCACAACCGGAATTTTAAAAGTGAAACTGATCTGCTTTATACGGCCATACATGAGTTCGCCCATCATCTCCATTTTATCCGATCCCCTGTTCCCATTACCAACCGTTCCCATACCCAGGAGTTCTGGGCCCTTTTCCACGATCTACTAGACAAAGCAGAAAAAGTCGGAATTTACACTAATGTGTTCGAACGGGAAGCTGAATTCCGCCTGCTTACCGACCGGATCCGTACCTCTTTTTTATCTAAAAATGGCCACTTAATGAAAGAGTTTGGCAAACTGTTAACCGAGGCTGAGGCTCTCTGCCGAAGATACAACGCCCGGTTTGAAGACTATGTAGACCGGGTGTTAGGGGTACACCGGACAACTGCCCGGGTACTTATGCGGATTCATTCCCTCAATGTAGACCCAGAAATAGGATTCGAAAATATGCGGACCGTTGCCTCCTTAAAAACCGAGGAAGAGCGAAAGCTAGCAGAGGAAGCTTTCCGTAGCGGAAAAAGTCCCGATAGGGTAAAAGCAGAGTTTTCCCGTAAACGTAAAGAGGTAAACCCGCTGGAGCGCCTTAAGCAGGAAAAGCGGCGCATTGAAAAAACCATTCAATCCCTTGCGAAACGATTAGAAGATATAGAAAAGCGGCTTTCTCAATTTCCAGAAGAGGAAGAGTAGGAACCATCGCACCGTAAAACTCTTGCCCTTCCTTTAAGTCAAGATGAGCTTTCCCTGCTTCGCCCCGATCAGGACTTTCCAATATGGCCATGGATCCGTAAACAAGGGATGAAAAATCAGCAAAATCAGGGTATATTCAGTACTGTGAAGTGCCTTAATCCGATACAAATACTTGTTAGAAGGGCCCTGTTATTTCTTGGGAAAGTTTTACTTTCCCTCGGGATCCTACTAGGGGCACTGTCTTGCTCGCCTGTAGACCAGTTTTCCGAATATCGGGGAGTTAACTTACTAGAAGGCATTAGCCTGAGCAATTGGCAACTAGATCCGGATAATCCAACCTATCTGCTTTATGAAAATGCGGGGGTGACAGCGGGGTACAACCAAACAGAGGCTTACCGGCTACGCACAATCAACCTGTTTCCCAATGGAGATTTTGAAAGTTTTACCGTAGGGGCTTCTCCAGACTTCCCTTGGAATTTACAGGGTGCAGGGTCAGCCTTTACGATAATCCAGGGTACATCGGCGATCCAGAGCAAATCCCTTCAGTACAATCTGATTAGCTCAGAACACTACATAACTTTTCCCCTCTCTTCCTTAACAGATGGATTTTTAACGAACACCCCTTACACGTTCCGATTCCATCTTAAGTTCACCACTAGTACCCTATCTTTTGATATCAATACGAGTTCCGCTGATTACCAAACCTACTTTTTAAAAATTCAGAAACCGAATAATGAGAAGGCATTTTATCTATATCCGGAGGATTTTCCAGAAAGTCCTCTTGCCCAATATGTAGAGAGGCAATCCTCAGAAAGCTTACTTTTTTACCTTAATACGCGTCTTGATCGGAAGGAAGCGCAGTCCGGTTACATCGACAATATTCGTTTTCTGCGCTCCGATCTTTTGTATCGGATTCATTTAACGCTGAATAAAAACGAGCCTAACCGTCTTCCTCTTCCTTCGGGAAGTTACCGCTTTTCCTTTTATGTTAAGCAAGACTTCCAGGTAGGGGCTAATAATGTGCTTCCCGCAAGCCGTATCTCCTTTGGAATAGGAAGCGCAGCAAAAGCAATGGCGGCCCCCTCTGTAGAATCCGATTGGAGCCTGGTAAGCGAGGTATTTCACAATCTACAGATTGATCCCGGCTCTACCCTAACTCTATGGATTTCCGCAACAGATTTCACAAACGATTTTACTAGAGACTGCGGCAGTATCCTCATCTCTAATCCGGTGCTAGAATTTCTACCAGAAGGAAACTAAAACTTAAATTCCCCCTATTCTTGACAAGTAGAAGTAAAAATGAGTAAATTCGGCCACCGGCTGAATAATTATGCAGCTGGATGATGAACTATTCAAAAAGGGTGATACAGAGAGGTTTACAACATGAACACCAGCATTCGTGCAGTCATTGAGGGAATCGGTTCTTATGTCCCTTCTAAACGGGTTTCTAATGAAGATTTGGCTAAAATAGTAGATACTTCCGACGAATGGATTTATTCCCATACGGGTATAAAAAATCGGCATATTGCTTCCGAAAGCGAATCCACTAGCGATCTAGCAGTAGAAGCAGCGAAGCAAGCTTTGGTAAATGCGAACTGTTCGCCTACAGAGATAGATTTAATTCTGGTAGCCACGGCTACCCCCGATTATTTAGGCTTTCCTTCGACTGCTTGTTTAGTTCAGGACAAGCTAGAAGCAACAAATGCAGCAGCCATGGACATAGTTGCTGCCTGTACAGGCTTTATATACGGAATAGAAACAGCAAGGGCTTTTATTGAATCCGGAACGTACAGAAAAGTGCTTGTAATAGGGGCAGAAACACTAAGCAAAATTACCAACTGGAAAGATCGGAACACCTGTGTTCTTTTTGGGGACGGAGCGGGTGCAGCTGTGGTGGGTGCAGAAACCTTTCCGAAACCAGATGCAAAACGGGGAATTATAGCTAGTTACCTGGCAGCTGAAGGTAAAGATGCAGAAGTCCTTCTTCGACCCGCTGGAGGGACAAAGGTTCCTTTTATACCCGGGCAAACATCTGTTGAAGAATTGTTTTTAAAAATGAATGGGCGGCGGGTATATACTTTTGCCGTTCATGTGCTGGGGAAAACCATAGAAACCCTGCTTGAAAAAACGGGACTCTCGTTACAAGAAGTTCGCTACGTTGTTCCCCACCAAGCTAATGTCCGTATTATTGAAGCCTGCGCAAAGCGCCTAGAGATTCCAATGGAAAAATTTTTCCTAAACATTGACGAGTTTGCCAATACCTCTGCTGCCTCTATTCCTATTGCCCTTACTGATATGGAAGCGCAAGGTCTACTTCATAAAGGGGACTTGCTCGTCACCGTTGGGTTTGGAGGTGGCTTAACATATGGCGGAAATATCTTGTATTGGTAACCCCATACGAATACTTTAAGGAGGTTACCCGCCTAATTTTCCTACCCCATCTTTTTGGCAGGCCTTAACCTGTGCGGATACAAGCTTAGTTTTAGCGTCAACGTAGGGCGTTGGGGACCGACCTTATTAAGGCAGGCTCCGCGCTAGATCTTTTCCAAAATCTATACCAAGATTGCGAAACGCTGCACTTAGAGCAGCCTCCGCATTAGCCCCAATACTTCGTTTGAGCAATCTCCTTGTGTACAAGACCTGGCCGGTTTTTAAATCCGCTGCTTTTAGCGTGCCACTTACTCGTACCTGAAACTGCCCCCGTTCTTCGATAAACTCATCGATGGATACAGTGCCGAACACGATACGATCTATCTGAGCCCCAAACTGGGTAGAGAGGGTACGAATAAAGTCCGTTTCGGATTGATTTCGTAAACTTATAGGATCTAGAGCAACATTTACTGTTCTAAAACCTTCTTCCGTTAAGGCTTCCACAACCCCTGCCCTCGTGCGATTTGCTCCTGTAGGGTTTCCTGCAGCATCCAGGTCTAATACCACCACTCCTGTGGGAATATTTTTTGCACGAGAGACCACGATTAGGGGAATATCCACCCGTTTAGAAAGGGCTAAATCGGTTAAACTATTTACCAGGGATCGGTACTGACGGGGGACAGTTTCTAGAGGCCGTAAATAGGGAGAAAGATCTAACCCTAGGGCTACCGATTCTCTGCCAATGAAAGTTGGTACGGGGTGCTGAAACTCTACTATTCCGTCCTCCCCACTTTTAAGAACTGTTGTTCTAACGGAGGTCCTGCCTCCTGCTCGGGACTCTTTAAAAGAGACCTGAATATCTGCGCCGGATACAGGAGGATCGGAAGTAGAGGATCCATCTACCACCTTTATACGGAAGGGTTCGGGTAAAGGATCACCGATCATTCCGCCCACCTCACCGGTAAGAGGAAGTATACTAATTCGGGATACTACTCGTTTTGCATTATTAATGTTTCGTTCAAAGCGAATCTCTGCATTCTCCATCCGCGAAGTAGTAGCTGCCACGGCCGCTTCTATGTAGGACTGAATAGCTCCAAATAGGTCTCCCTGTTGCTCTAACCTTCTACCCTTTTGCTCCGGGACAGCTACTGCATCTACCTGTTCCTGGAAAACTGCTGCGATCCGGGCTTTTTCTTTTTCTAGTTCAGAACGTTGGTATTGGGCTAATAGATATACAGTGATCCGGTTTCTTTCCCGTTGAATATATTTATCCGTTACCTTAAGCCCCACTAAGCGAGCGCTGCCCTCTTGCCGGACCTGTTGCACTACCTCTGCCTGAAACCGATCCAAGGTAGCTCGTGCTTCGGAGGTAGTTTCTGCCGTAACTCGAACTCCTAAATAACGGGTAATTTCTGCCATTAAGTTGTATATAGCCTGCTCTTCTGCTTTTGCTGCATCTCCACCTAGATCTGATGCAGATCCCACAAAGAAATAATGCTCAGCCGTTTCTCTGGGAGGAGTTATTACCCATTCAGGAGGAGTCTTTCCCTCTGCTGCAGCAGAATCTTTAGATTTTGATGGTGTAGCACAGGAAAAAAATCCCCCCGTTACTAATAGAATTACCCCAAAAACACGTATAGTATCGACCATTCGAGTTATTTTCATACCCCTTACTCCCCGCGAGATTAAGAAAGAGGCTAGGATATCCTAGCCTCTTTAAATCTTACAAACCTTCCTTGGAAAAGGCCTCTTTAACCCTTTGTCGGGCAGTTTCTTCTTCTGGAGTTTTCGGCTTATTAGCTACGGCAGCCTCATCCAAAGCTTTACGCACC
>JBDNDI010000176.1:0-6016 GCA_046719195.1 Spirochaetales bacterium
TACTCCTGCTTTGGTGGAGGAGGTAGTATGAAAATTCGAAGCAAACTCTACCTATTTATGGGGATGGTAGTAGGAGGATTTCTCTTTTCGTTTGTGCTCTTGTTATATACTGCGAATACCGCAAATGAACTGAAAGATTTAGAGCTAGCTTCAGTTACAACTATGCGGGATATGTACCGCCTTACCGATCTTACTAAGGAACTTCTTATTACCGGAACCGAACTTGCCACTATTCGTAAAAATTGGGGTGAAGCTTTGCAAAACTTTGATACCCAATTTCAGGCTTTGGTTTCGCACAGAGCCTTGCGTCACCTGTCCCAAGAGGCCAGAGAGGGTTTTGAGAGCGCATCGAAGGCCTGGGGACTAACCAAGGTTACATTTACCGATATGGGAAAAATAATTGATTCCATAATTCAGACACCTGTACCTGAGATTCCTATTAAATCGGGGATTCTCCACATGAGGTCTTTAGCTCTTCAACAGAATCTAAAGGGCCAGTTTGTTTTTAGTTTAATCATCTTTGAGCAACGTCTCGCTGTCATAGATATGGCCGCCAGAGAGTTTATAGTGAAATCCCTCGGAAGGCTAACGAATACTGTTCAGGAAGCAGCCCAGCTAATTTTAAGTCGGAATAGAATTTACTCCTTATTACTCGCCGCCTCAGTAGCTATCGCAGCCATTAGTTTCATTATTATGTTTAGTCGAAGTTTTGCCCACCGGGTCGAAACAATAGCAGAAGCGGTACAAAAAATTGCCTCAAGGGATCTAACCATACGGGTAAAAGATTCAGGAACCGATGAAATCGGTTCGCTTAGCAGCAACTTAAACGAATCTCTGAATACTTTGGCTAGCTTTATGGTAGATGTTCATATGGCAGCACACAAAGTAGAAGAGTTAAAAGATTCGCTTTCCGCGGGTACTTCCCAGTCTGCTTCGGCCCTTAATGAGATTACAAAAAACATAGAATCTATCCGGGAGCGTTTCCTTCAATTGGATAGGAATATAACCGCTGTAACCCAAGCGGTAGGGAAAATAAACAGCCGGGTTCAGGAATTAAACGAGGGAATAGAAGTCCAGTCTCAGGCGATTCACGACTCTTCTTCTGCGATTGAAGAAATAAGTGCTTCTATTGGCAATGTTACAAAATTAGCTTTAGATAGAAAACAGCGAGCTATGGACCTACTTCAGGTAGTTCAGCAAGGAGGGGAGCTTGTTGGAAATACCAATGATGTAATAAAAGCTGTATCTAGGGAGATAGACGACATTCTAGAAATCATCGAAATTATCGACAATGTTTCAGAGCAAACCAATCTTCTTTCCATGAATGCGGCAATTGAAAGCGCCCATGCGGGTGAAGCCGGAAAAGGTTTTGCCGTTGTAGCCGAAGAAATCCGGAAACTCGCAGAGTCCACCTCGGAAAATGCAGCCCGGATAGGAACTATCCTGAAGTCTGTTACAGAAAAAATAAAAGAGGCTCTATCTGCAAGTAATAAAAGCCACGAATCTTTCGAACGAATAAATCAGGATATTCGTGCTTTTGCCGGGGCGTTGACAGAAATTTCCAGCAACATGGAAGAATTAAACAGCAGCAGTAAGGATATCTTAAATGCTACGGCCAAGCTTTCAGAAATCACTACTGGAATAATTAAAGGCTCGGAAGAGATGCAGCAAGGCACAAAAGAGATACAAAAAGCAATGGAAGAATCCGAAGGCATTTCTTCGGAAGTAGTGAATGGAATCGGAGAAATCGAGAAAGGAGCAAAAGAAATTCTCCAGTCGTTAGTAGAAATCAATAAGCTTACCAATGAAAGCCGGGAACGAATGGAGGAACTCCACCAAACCGTAGACTTATTTAACACCGGAGAAGATATGGCCTAATAGACTCCAATAATTTCCAGGTTGTTCCACTTGCCGGAATAATTGCGAATTCCCCCTACAACTTCGGCGTATATATTCTGTAGAGAATGTATCTCTGGTTGTTCGATGGTTCTTCCATGGGGAGTGATTCGTTTTGCCTGTGCTAAGCCTCTAGAAAAAGTAATTCTTCTATTATCTATGTTTCCAAAATAATAATTTTTGGGATCGCTAGGGTACCTAAAACCATCTATGGGCGGAGAAGTCCCGAGAGTCGGATCTACCTCTATCCACCCAACCTGCTCCAAATAAAACTCGCACCAAAAATGAGGTAAGGCTTGCTTTCCTTCAGTAACCAAGTATCCAGCCAGGGTGCGAGCAGGAATACCTGTGTTCCGGGCCATTGCAACAAAGAGTAATGCAAAAGTATAAGCATCGCCCCTACCCTCTCTTAATCCTTCCACTACGGAACGATAGTTCTGAGATGGCACATATTGCAATTTTTGGAGTAAGTAAGAATATATACGCCTAGCTTTTGCATAAGGATTTTTTTCATTCCCAACAACAAGTTGAACGATTTTAACGATTTCCGGATCTTCCACCGGGGTAACCGAATTGGCTGCTGTATACAATTGATAAGAAGGCCGCGCCTTTTCGTAATCGGGTTTTAACTTTTGAATATTTACGCGAAACTCTGTTTCGTACCTATCCAAGAGAAAGGATTGAGAAACCGTATACCGTTGGTTTGGATTGAGGTTGCGGAGTAATACTAGCATCAATCCATTGTAATTTTCAATTTCTGCTTTTGGTTCCTGAGTAGTTAACTGGACATCCCTCTGATTAGGCCCTTCCTGCACTCTCGGAATCCAGAGGTACAATCCTCCATCTTCTCCTCCCATTACATTTTCGATGGATAGGGAGGATCGGACGGTATATGTTCGTTTTTCTTTGAATACAGGCCCACCCGCACTACTATCCACCTCGAAAAAAACCGTGTTACTCTTTCCTTTCTCACTGAGAACAAATAGGTTGCCTGAACCAGCTCCCGATGGTACCCGCACACGGATTTCCGTATCGGACCAACCTTCGTAATCCAAATCCACATTAGAGGCAGCCAGGTATTGACCAATCTTTTCCGTAGAAGTAGAGGAAGAAGCTAAACCAGCCCAGGAAAAATACACAACTCCATTACCCCTACTGATTCCGAAATTCCGGCCATAGATGGTAATAATATCTCCTACTGCCCCTTTAGCAGGTTCTATAGAGGATATCTGGGGAAAGGAAAGCTCCCTTGTCTCTTCGGCAAGCACGGGGATATCGGTTGTGTTGGTAAACAGCACCGGATTGCTTCTACCATTTTTATTAAATACATACACAAGACCTGACGGAGTATGGTCCGGGATTCTTACCCGAATTCGGTTTGGGCTCCATTCTTCAATCATAGAAGCAGGAACATACACGTCTCCCATAATTATGGGGCTTTTTTCCTTACCAAATCCCCAGCCTTTTATAGTTAATGTAGTACCCGGAGCTCCGACTTTAGGTTCAATAGAGGAAATTCTAGGCTCAAAAGAACTAAATACATGGAACCCCCCTAAAACAAGAAGAACCCCTAAAAATATTAATAAAGGACCTGAAAGTTTTTTCCTCATTTTTTATTTTTATATTATTGGTTAACCTTAAAAGGTAGCACCCGTATTTCTAACTCTATGTTGTATAGATTCTTTCCCTCTTGTTCAAGGTTGCGCACCCCTAAAGGGAAAAACAATACGGTTTCCCCTAAGGTAATGGGAATGCTTTTGAGGGTAGTTAGATATTTAATTTCTTCATCTAAGGGGGACGTTATCCATACCTGCCCTTGGGCAAGAAGAGTAATTTCGCCGGATTCTTTTATATAAGGGGTAAAAGAGGCTACAATCAAGATATTCTTTCCCACTAGTCTGACATTCACACTTCTACCTGGTAGGGTACGTTCAGAACTTTCCACCGTCCAAATTGCCTTTTCACCTGCCTCCGAGACTCTCGCAGCAATATTAATATCTAAAACCTGTTGTAATAGATTAAAAAAAGATTCGTCCGGTTGATGTAGTTTGGGTTGGCTTTTTTGCTTCTCCTGTCTTTGTTGGGAGTATAGAGGTTGACAGGGTTCCCCTCCTACTCCTAGTAATAGAATTACCGTAGGAAGCAAGCCTAAAAGTTTCATCGAATAGTACCCCTAAAATCAGCTGCGCGAATAAATACAGGTTCACTACGGAATTCGAATTGGGGAGTATCAGGAAGCTGAATGGTGATTTCCTTAACGCCCTGTTGATGTTGAAGGATTTCTAATAGCTGCTGCATGTTACGAACCTTGATAGTGATATTAAGTGTCTGGGGTTGATTAAAAGAGTTTTCCGAAACTCGAGGGTGTAATAAGGTTACCGATAAGGCGCCCCCTAAAAGAAAAGCTACAGAAGCGGCTGTTGCTAGCCAGGTAAGGGGAACTTGCTTTTGCCAGAAAGGACGAGGGACTCTACGATATCGTTCTAATTCTCTAGAAATACGTTGTCCTGCCCCTATTAGTTCTTGTTCCATTTGTGTTTCTCGGGCAGGGGTGTTTTCTGCCAGGGTTTCCCCGATGTGCAACAATACTTTCCGTATTTTAATAAATCTGTTTACAATTCCTGCACAGTTGCTACATGTTTCTAAGTGAGAGGTAATGGCTATCCCATCTTCCTGGGTAACTTCACCGTCTACATACATGGATAGCAACTCTTTTTCAGGGCACATTCCCTTCCTCCAGATCTTTAAAATACTGGGCTAAACGTTCTCTTGCTCTATACACGCGAACCTTTACATTTGCTTTGCTAATATGAAGGATAGAGGCAATTTCCTGGTAGTTCAGATCACCATATTCCTTTAAAATCAGCACTTCGCGAAAACTTTTAGGAAGTTGGTTTAATGCCTTTAGTACATAATTTGTGGCTTCCTGTTTAAGCACGGTTTCCTCACCCGATTCAACGGGTACGGTAGGTTCTTTAAGCTTTCTTTCATAAGCTTTCTGTTCCCGGCCTGAGCGTTTCACGTAGTTTAAGGCTAGGTTTTTTGCCACCCTAAATACCCAAAAACGGGCATCTTCTTCTTTCGGAAAAGGTTCTTTACGTCCCAGATATTTAATAAAGGTCTCCTGGCAGAGTTCTTCGGCTACCATAGAATCTTTGGTTATTCGATGAAGAAATCTATATATTTGAGGAAATACCCTATTGTAAAAGAGGTGAAAATTATCCAACGTTTTCTTACAATCATCCATTTGAAAAACAACTCTAATCTTAAGGTGTTACAAAACTTTCATCCGTTTCCAACGAGTTCCCGCAGGTGTATCCTCAATTTGGATACCTTTTTCCCTTAAAATCTTGCGAATCTCATCTGATTTTGCAAAATCTTTTTTCTTTCGGGCTTCTTCCCGTTCCCGAATCAAGGTTTCTAGTTCCGGATCTAGGGACTCTTCTACCCTTTCCGTTAATCGCAACCCAAATACCCGATCCATCTGCTCAACAACTACCATTTTTTCCGTTTCTTTTAGTTCTGGATCTTTTACCACTGCCCAGAGGTCTGCCAACGCTTTAGGGGTGTTCAAGTCAGTATATATATGTGAGTTAAATTGTTCCACATACTCTTCAGCTTTAGCACTCAAAGAATCTGCAGTAAAAGTCCCCTTTTTAGGCCAAAGGGCCATTCGATCGAGTAAATTTTTTCTTGCGGCCTGGGCTGCTTTTAGGGCATCAAAACTAAATTGAAGCTGGCTTCTGTAATGCCCACCCAAACAAAAGTAGCGGTAATCTAGCGGATCAAATCCCTCTTCGATAATCCGGTCTAGGGTAAGGAAACCGCCCTTAGATTTAGACATCTTTTCTCGGTCTATTACTAGAAATTCCCCATGAAGCCAATACCGTACCCATGGGCTTTTTCCTGTTGCTGCCTCGGATTGGGCAATTTCGTTGGTGTGGTGAACCGGAATATGATCAATTCCTCCACAATGGATATCAAACTGCTCACCTAGGTACTTCATACTCATAGCACTGCATTCTAGATGCCAGCCAGGGTATCCCTTACCCCAGGGAGACTCCCAGAGCATAGCCTGATGTTCAAACTTAGAACGGGTAAACCAAAGGACAAAATCGTA
>JBDNDI010000177.1:0-5970 GCA_046719195.1 Spirochaetales bacterium
GAAGCAAAATTGCCCGTAACAACCGCCGAACCTACGGGAATATGCCGTATTGACCGGCTCCATAAAAGGGGACTTTTCTAGTGGGCGTTGACACCAGTGGAACAGTTCCTCTTGACAGATTCTAAAGGAAACCGTATCTTCATCCTCTCACGATGAATCCCATACAAAAAGAAATTGCCCGCCGGCTGACCTTTGCTATTATCAGCCACCCCGATGCGGGGAAAACTACTATTACGGAAAAGCTCCTTCTGTTTGGTGGAGCTATACATGCGGCAGGAGCTGTAAAATCCCGTAAGAACACCCGGAAGACCGTCTCCGATTTCATGCAGATGGAACAGGAGAGGGGAATTTCCATTTCCACTTCGGTTATGGGTTTTGAGTACCGGAATAGAAAAATCAACTTGCTCGACACTCCGGGCCACGAAGATTTTTCCGAAGACACCTACCGAACTTTAACCGCGGTGGACAGTGCCTTAATGGTTATTGATTCGGTAAAAGGAGTAGAGGATCGAACCCGTAAACTGTGTGAAATCTGCCGGATGCGGAAGACCCCTATCATCACCTTTATGAACAAGCTAGACCGGGAAGGCCGGAATCCTATGGAGCTCTTAGATCAGGTAGAGGAAGAGCTTGATATAACCGTTTGCCCCATGAGCTGGCCGATAGGACAGGGTAAGGAGTTCCGGGGAGTCTATAGTTTGTACGAACAAAAACTAATCCTGTTTGATCCCCATGGGAAACAGGAAGGGCCGAACTCTTTAGTCATTACGGATCTTTTAGATCCTTTGTTGGACGAGAAAGTAGGGAAATCCTTGGCCCATACGTTACGGGAAGAGGTAGCGTTAGTTCGAGAGGTGTATCCTCCTTTTGACCGGCAGGCTTACCTGGAAGGCCTGCAGACCCCTGTGTTTTTCGGTAGTGCTTTGAACAATTTTGGAGTCCGGGAACTGCTAGATTGCTTTGTAGATATTGCTCCTCCTCCTCTTCCCCGGCCTTTGGAAGGAGGAACGTTTGTGTCCCCCTTTGCCGAGAAGTTTTCCGGGCTAATTTTTAAGATTCATGCAAACTTAGATCCCCGGCATCGGGACCGAATTGCCTTTATGCGGGTCTGTTCGGGGGTATTTGAACGGAACAAGACCTACTATCACGTACGGAGCGGAAAAACGTTTAAAACCGCTAATCCTACGGCCTTTATGGCCCAGGACAGGACCATCATAGAGGAAGCGTATCCAGGAGACATAAAAGGTATCCATGATACAGGAACCTTAAAAATAGGAGATGCGATTACCGAGGGTGAAGCCTTACGCTTTGTAGGGATACCGAGCTTTGCCCCCCAGATTTTTAAGACCGTTATGAATCTGGATCCGTTAAAATCCAAGCAATTAGAAAAGGGTTTAGATCAACTAGCCGAAGAAGGGGTGGTGCAAGTTTTTACCCGCCTAAACTCCAGTCAACGTTTAATAGGAGTAGTGGGTGCTTTGCAGTTTGATGTGCTTCAATTCCGTTTAGAGTCAGAATACCGGGCGCAGGTGCGTTTTGAACCCACCGAATACACCTGTGCCTGTTGGATTCGCTGTGCCGATAAAGCCCGCTTAGAGGAGTTTATCCATCGGCACGAAGGGAAACTCTGCCGGGATCGGGAAGGGCGCTTAGTGTTCCTTGCCCGCAACCGCTGGACTATAGAACGAACCCTCCAGGAAGAAAAAGGGATCCAGTACTTTTTTACATCGGACTACGACTCGTAGGATACTCCCGGACTAGGTTTGAACAGGGCGCGCACGTTAGCGGCTTATCTTAACGCTGAAATTGATCCGCCACTGCAATTCCCCCGCAACGCAATTCTCCTTAAACTCCCATTATCCCTCCATTCCAAAGGGGTTACTTGGATGGTTTTTGATTTTCAGCAACGCCATTCTCTTTAAACCCCAAGTATCCCTGTGGTGCGATTGCTTTACTCCGCAGTATGGGGAACCCGTAACTAATGAAAAAACAGCAGCACGGTCCCTCCTACGGCGATAGCTGCACCCTCCACTTCTCGGAAGCGGATCGGTTCTTTAAATAAAAGATGGGAAGGCACAATTACCAACACCGGCACTAAGGCCATAATGGTAGAAGCTACACCCGTACTGGTAAGCTGGATAGAGACGAGGCTTAAAGACACTCCTAAAAAGGGTCCGAAAAAGGAGCCTAGAAGAATAATTCGTAAGGCAACTGGATCCCGAAGGGCCGCAAGAAACTGGTTGCCCCGGCGGCTTAAAAGTATCACAAGAGAAAAACCTACGATGCCTGCCATACAACGAATCTGGGTTGCAGAAAAGGCATTGTAGGAAGGTGCCCCATGTTTACTGAGGATTAAACCTAAAGCTTGTCCCAAAGAGCCTCCAAAAGCTAGCAATACCCCTCGAATAGGATGGCGGAAACGAACCCGGGAGGTTCCTTTAAAGGTAGCGGTATTTTTGTAAACGATATTTTTGAAAAAGGCTTTCTCCTTCGAGGCCGCAGGTTCCCTAGAACCAGCCTCCTGCTTACCAGGCGCTTCCCTGGTGGAAAATCCCTCTACCGGCTCCCCCCTCTCCAGCACCACCAAGCCAATCCCAATAAGAGTAATCGCCATACCTAAAAAGCCCCTACCACTGATTCTTTCTTCTAGAAAAAACCAACCTAAAAGAGCAGAAAGGGGAGGGACGGCAGAATAAATGAGCATGGAGATGCGGGCTCCTATTTCGATAAAAGCCTGGAATAATAGGATATCTCCCAATACAAAGCCCACCAATCCTGAGGCCGTTAACCAGAACCAGAGGTAAGGCGAGGCATCCAGCGGAAGTACCATTCCCCGGGTAATCCAGGAAAAAAGGGCTAGAAACAGGAAACCAAAAGTAAGACGGAGCAGGTTTAAGGAGAGCGTCCCTACCCGTTTTCCTGCCACCTCAAAACAGAGAACCGTAACTGTCCAGAATAAGGCTGTGGATAAAGCTGCAAACTCACCAATGCGGGTACTAAGCATAGGAAGGAACATACCATATTCATCTGTAGTTGGAAAACTATGGGAAAGAGGATAGAATATGAAGTATGGAAATCGCACAAGCCAAGGAGCTGTATCGTTACCTTAAATCCTTTCCTCTTTTCTCCTACTTAAATGAAGACGCGATGATAGATCTATTTAAAAGTGGACGGGTAATTGAATGTGATACCCAACGCCGGGTTATAAAAGAGGGGCAGGTACAACCGGAAATCTACCTAGTAGCACGGGGAAGTGTAGATGTTACCGTACAGGAGGGAGGCCGGGAGGTATTTATAAGTACCATCGGAGAAGGCCAGTTTTTCGGAGAAGCAGGGCTGTTTACCCGGGTGCGAAGAACTGCCAATGTTTTAGCGTCAGATGGAACCCTCTTAATTGCTATAGGAAGGCCTGCCTTCCTTGCCTTCATACAGAAATGGCCGAAGACAGGAATGCAGCTCCTATTATTAATCATTTACAATCTTCTGAAAAAACTTCGGAGCGTAAATCAGGAACTGGCTTTTGAGAGAAAGTTCGACATTGACCAGGAGGATATCGATGATATTATTCGAGGTATTCTGGAGGAAAAGGGGGAATAGGATGCGATTTGCACGATGGGGTTTACAAGTTCTCTTTGGGGTAATGGGAGGAATTTTTTTCTTCTCCTGCGCAACGGTTCCTTATGTACAGAAGGAAGAGAGGGTAGTTAGATTAGTGGAACTGATAAACAAAGGAGGAGTAACACAGATCCCCAACCTGGCAGTAACTCCTTTCCTTGTAGATGGAGAGATCGTGCTTTTGCAAAAAGACCTTTCCGACTTCTGGACAAATCTGCATCAAGCAGGATTTGTGATCCGGAGTCCCCGAGTGGTGCAAAATCGATTTGCCACGGTGGAAGATGCCAAAAACTTCCGGGATTCCATGGAGGTACGTACCTTTTTCAAGAAATATACAGACCGGGATACCTCGCTCGTACAAATTCAGTCAGTGGACGGCACGTATTATTTTCTTTTAGGAAGAGAAGTAAAAGGGTATCCACGTATTCTCGGATTTAGGGGGCCGGTACAATGATGAGATCTATAGGTTTTAATCTATCCATAGGATTTAAGGAGAGTAAAGGACTGAAGGCTGCCAGGAACAATAAAACTTTTTACCCTGTTTCGGTAGGCCCTGGGTACGAAGGGACCGGAAAACCATGGGGTACTTTTATTCGCCTGGCTCTGTGTTTGCTCTTAGCTCTAATAATGGGGGTTGGGCTAAGCGCGCAGGAGGCCTTAACTGTGTATGTAGAGGGGGATACTACGGCAAAGAATCTTTCCGGAAAGATTATCCCCCTGGATATCGGGGATGCTCTAAAAACCGGGGAGTCGGTTATTACCCGAATCACGGGACGGGCAGATCTGGAGCTTCCCAATAAGAGTGTTATTCGGGTCAATCCCAATACCGTCTTTACGTTAAGCGAGATAGAATTGGAGGGGGAGAAGCAAACGGTTCTCTCTACTACGGTTGGGGCTGTATCGTATCGATTAAATAAGTTCACAGGAAAAGGCCCCTCTATCCGCACCGCTGGAGCCGTAGCAGGGGTAAGGGGAACAGAGCTTACCGTGTATGCGGGTTCCGATGGCTCTACCCTGGTGGTGGTGGAACAGGGAGAAGTAGCGGTAGAAGCCCAGGGAAAAGAGGTTACCCTGGAGAGGAATGAAGCCGTAGAAGTAAAAGCGGGAAGCCCCCCAGGGCAGAAGTACTCCTGGATCGGGAAACAGATAGATTACAGCACTTGGAACCAGGGCAGAATCGAAGAGTTTGTAAAAGATCCATTGGCAGGAATGGAGCGAATTGCCCAACAACTGGAAGCGTACCGATACGGTCTAATTGAGATTCTGCCCCTACTTCGAAAAGCGGACACCGAGGTTGCCCGGGTATACGAGGAGTTAAAAAAAGCAGTCGAAGCCAAAGATGAAGTCCGGGCGAATCAACTACGGGAGGAACTGTTAAAAGGGATAGGAAAGGATCGGCGGATTCTGTTTTTAAATATGCGATTTTATGCTCTATCCTATCTTTCGTTACGAAGGTATGTGGTGGGTGGCTTGTATCTACAAATGAAAAGCCGCTATATCACCAAACCCACTGCACCGGTATACCTGGCTTTTTTAGAGCGGTATCAGGAAATTTTACAAAAGTACGAAGAAACCATCGTCCCCCACCTGGTGGAGGCGGATATTTAGTTGGGCCTAAAGTGCCCGGGGAACACCCCCTAGGAGGATTTTATGAAAAGCACTACCCAGGAAGGAACAAATAACCTCTCTCGATTTCTCAAGTTAGCCTTTACCTTATGTATTGTAGCCCTTTTGTTTAGCTGTGATCTCTTTCTGCCTAAAGGAGTAACGATCGAAGAGCGAATAGATATGTTTATGAAGGATGTGAATGCGGGGCGATATGATAAGTTATATACGCATTTTCATCCCGACTTAACCCAGCAACGTCAACAACTTGCTAGCCCTGATATATGGACTCCTGTACCCTTTGAACCAAATCAACAATATTCTTACAAAATTACACTTAAATTAACTGATGTTGTAACAGTAACTGTGACAGGCGGTTTATTATATGCAAATGGAATGCCTTTCATATTCGAGATGGAAAAAAGCGGTGATGATTATTATATAAGGACACTTACTATTGGAACTACTAATTATGGAGAATCACAGTTTTTAAGGAAATAATTTTCCTTAATCATCTGTATGAAAATCTAACAATTTAGACTTTAACCTAATATGTTTTCCACCAGCTCAACGGCGGTTTTCACACAGGGGATGCAGACTAAGTGGCGGAGGTCTTTAGCCTCGAACTGGCGCTGGCCTTCTTCGGTATTGAGGTCGATTCCCTAATCCAATGAAACTGATATCCAAGGTTCATAAAGTAGAAGATTCTATAAAAGTTTTCATACCAGGGAGGAACTTATCTTTCCAATT
>JBDNDI010000178.1:0-5940 GCA_046719195.1 Spirochaetales bacterium
ATCTCACCTGGGCAGACGTAGAAATAAAGGGAAGGAAACTAAACCTTAGACAAAGCCAGGTAGCAGATTTTGCCTGGGGATCTTCAACCCTCTATTTTAAAGCGGGAATAGAGCGTAACTCATTCGGGCCTTTTTGGGAGGATAGTGTAGTATTAAGCCCCGATGCTCCCCATGCTGGACATTATTCATTGGTTTGGCGAAACTCCTGGTTTTCCTACTCCACCTTGCTACTAGAAATAGCTGCTACCAATTACCTGGGAGAGGAAGATAAGTTCCCCAATAAAAGGTTAGTACTGCAATCTTTCAATGTGTACCCTACCTCCTGGTTGGAACTAGGTTTTTTTGAAACTATTGTATATGGAAATCGGTTTGATTTAACCTATCTTCTACCCTTTAAGGAATTATTCTATGCCCAGTCTATGGCCGGATTCGAGGACAACTCCTTCATGGGTTTACTTGCCAATGTGCGATTCAGGGATTCCTGGCAAATACCCCTCCTTGTATATGTAGATGACACCAATCTAAACGATTTGCTCCGGTTTGATTTCGCAACCAAGTTTAAGGTGGCTATACAGGCAGGGTTGCGCTATACCCCCAGGGAAACCGGTCTGCTTCGAAAGGTAGAGGCAGAGTATGTGATAGTAACCCCCTATATGTACACCCATCGCTCGGGATTGGGCGATATAAGTATAAGTGGTACTTTTACTGCCGATGATCGTTTAGAAGCCTTGCGTCGTCCCAATTATACCAACTACACCCATATGGGTACCAACCTAGGGGTAGGGTTAGAACCGAACTCTGATCGCTTCACCCTCAGTGTACAGGTTGAGCCTGTGGATGCCTTAGTAGTGACTCTCAGGGGTAGATTGATGCGGCATGGAAACGCTTCGGAGGGAATGGCAGATCCCGATGCAAGGAACGACGGAACTATTCTGGACGATGGGTACAATAAGTATGGAAAAGCTACGTTTCATTACGAAACAAGATTTTTAAATCAGTCGGTTATTGAAAAAGTCTGGCAAGGGGGTATACAAGCCAGGTACCAATTACCCTTAGGACCGGGAACCCTGCTATTAGAAGGCGGGTATACCTTAGAGTACTATCAGGACAAAGGTTTGGTTAAAGGGGAAACAGATACAGTCCATTATTTTACTGCTGGGTTAGGTTACCGGTTCTAGTGAGTTTAAGGGTATGAACATCGCGTTTTTCATCGAAGTCTTTTACCCCGAGATCAACGGAGTAATAACCTCCACGTTGGATCTCGCCCAAAACCTCGCTAAACGAGGCCATAAGGTCCTTTTGGTAGTTCCTTTTAACCGGACTATAGAAAACCTAGACAAGATCGGTGAGGTTCGCTTAATAAAGGTGGCTTCCTTCTCTACCTACATTTATCCTGGAGTCCGGTATACCTGGCCCTGGAGCCCAAAGTTATTTCGCACCCTTCGGAAGGAAAGAGTGGAGATTCTCCATTTTACCGGCCCCTGGACCCTCGGATGGGCTGCTATTAATTATGGAAAACTCTTTGGCTGCCCCATTATCCAGACCTTCCATACCATGTTAAATGAGGACACATATTTACAATATTTGGTAAAGTTACGCTCCTTTGTACCATTTGCCCGGGCTCTTTCCTGGTGGTATTTTGGAATATTCATCCGGAATTCGGACCTTATCACTACACCGAGTAAGTTCGCAGGCCAGGTATTGCTAGAACGATTCCCGCAAAAAAAGGTGCTCCATATATCGAATGGAATCGATACCTCAGTTTTCAGCTCCCCTGAAACGATAGAAAAGTTTCAGCTGAAATATCCTTTCTTTCATAAAAAAACATTTATTTTTGTAGGGCGCATCGGTTTGGAAAAATCAATCGATGTGTTGATAAAAGGCTTTGCCCAGGCTGCCGAGGTAGATCCAGAAGTACAACTTGTGCTTATCGGAGATGGACCGAATCGCCGCGAGATGGAGACCCTAAGCCGGAGCCTAAACGTGCAGGAGCGGGTACGCTTTTTAGGGAAAATTCCCCATCAGGAACTTTTAACTAGCGGGTTGATTCACTATGCACGGGCCTTTGTAACTGCTTCTATAACCGAAAATCAACCCATGACCGTAATAGAAGCTATATGCTGCGGTTTGCCTCTAATTGCACCCCGGGTTCCTTCCATGGAAGAGCTTACTGATGGAAATGCACTTTTCTTTCCTGCAGGAGATGTTGAGTCCCTAGGAAATCGTATATTGGAGTTGGCCCGGGATGAAGAGTTAGCTCAGAAACTTTCGGCTGCTTCTAAACAAATGATTTCTCAGTTCGATGGGGCAAAAATTGCCGAACGGTTTGAACAGTTATACCTTCAGGCGCTTAAAAAGTCGCTTTAATTCCTTTAATCATAGACATGCGCCAGATAAGGGAGGAAATTTAAAGATTACGCTTTCGCCTATAGGCTTGAAGTGTTTTTTCATACAAAGAACAAAGCCGAAGAGCCATGGTGTGGCTGCACCACTCCTCGGCTTTTTGCCGGGCTGATTGTTTCTTTTCGTTATAAAGGGCTGTATCTGTAAGAAGCCTATAAGCGGCCTCTGAAAAGTCCGATACGGTGGGAGGCACGGCTATACCTCCCCGTCCGTCCCGGAGCACCTCCCCGGCTCCCATAGCATTTGCCCCGATTACCGGTAGGCTGGTAGCCATGGCCTCAAGCAGTACCAACCCCTGAGTTTCTGTTTCAGAAGGAAATAGGAACAAATCCGAAACCGATAACAATTGAAAGACCTTTTCCCGAGGAATGTATCCCGTAATGGTTACTTTGGATTCTAAACCTTTTTTTTGAATTTCCTCCTCCAGTCGTCCGCGATCCGGGCCATCTCCTACCAACAGAAGATGGCAAGGGATACCCCTCTGGTTAAGGTTTTCTAGTACAGAAAACAAAAGGGAAATATTTTTTTCCCGGGCTAATCGCCCTACAAATACTAACAATTTCTGTTTGGGTAGCTGTTCCCGAATTGTTTGTAGCACAAGGGGATCCGGAAGCGAATGAAAATCGATTCCCGTAGGAAGGACCTCAATGGGCTGGGTAATCCCGTAGGTTAGTAATTCCCTTTTCATTTCTTCTGAAGGAGCAAGGATAAGATCTGTGTGGTTACAAAAAAGTCGGGCAATCGCTTTTACAAACCGCACCGCTAGTTCTTTACGGAATTTTACGTAGTGGGTGTATTTTACAAATAAAGTATGATACGTATGCACGGTAGGTTTATGGAATAATTTAGCGAGGATCAGTCCGTAAGCTCCCATATAATGTGTTACATGGTAATGTACAATATCGATGTGGAGGAAAGGAAACCATATAAGGCCTTTAGAAAAAGGTAGCGCAATGCGCTGTTCCCGCATCATTTCAGAGGAGTAGGGGATAGAAAAAAAACGAAACACGGAGGGGGGATCCTTCCCCTCTCTACCCGCATAGGTAGGGCAAAAAATATACACCCTATGTCCTAATTTCTCTAGTTCCCGTTGGAAGATTAAGATAGAAGTCGTTACACCGTTAACCTGGGGTGTATAGGTGTCGGTAAATATCGCAATGTTCACCCCTTTATGGTAGTATGAAAACAACTCCTTCTCAAGGCAGGATTTTTAAATACCCGATAAGGTTAATCGTTTTATTAAGAGATTTGTATCATAGCTAGCATGTACCTTTACTTGAAAAAAATAATAGCTTTCCCAGTACTGTTCCCGCGTTCCGAAAAAGCCTTCTTCCTCCTGGCCTTGTTCCCAGGGGTCTCCTAATAGGACTTGTAATTCTTTTTGAGTTTGGGGGAAGGTTGCTGTGGCCGGTAGGGATTGATAAAAAGAGGAAAAACCCTCTTCGGCTTTTCCGTAAAGGAATAAGGATTTTAATATACCGTTAGGAGCCATAAGTATCTGGATACCCCGTTTTGGAAGAGAAAGGTAAAGGGAATTCGTGTTTTCCGGATCTTTTCTCTCTCTGTAGGAAGCATACAGGAGATCCTGAGCTTCTTTAGATAGAGAAGCTTGTTCTAAAAGTCGATGGATCCTCTCATCTTTCATTGAAATCCCTATAAGATTAGCGAAAGCGTAAAAAAGGTTTTGGTTGTATAAACCCTTTTGCTCTAGGCAACGCTGATCTGCCCTGGAAATCATGGAGCGGTGCCAGTCTAATAAATAGATAAACTTCTCCCTATCCGTTCCCTTTAGATCCACCAGAAGACGGAATACCGGCTCAGTCCCCGATTTTCGCATCCATAGAAAGGCGAAGCCTTTCCCATCCTGATTCAAAAAAAGAATTTTCAAGCCCCCAGTTTCTTTTCCTGAACGAAAAGCCGGGCCTGCCCCCACTTTTTCGTCTAAGCCCTCATAATTCACCACTTGAAAGCTCTCTATTCCAAAGGCTTCTTTTAAGTATGCTTTTCGCTTAAGCCACTCCTCCCAGAACACCTGTTCATAAAAAGTTTTAAACTGACTTTGGTCCGTACAACGGATAGGAAACAAAGCTTGCTCTGAACCTACGGGTAAGCTCTGGTAAGCGGGAAGGGAAGAAAGAGCTGAAGAGAGGGTTTGAGCAGGTGAGAACAACGTGAGGGGGGAAGAGAATCCGGAACCGGGTAGGCCTGAAGTCGAAGAGGAAGGAATAGAGGTAGAAAAAGAAGAAAGCTGGCGGTACCACAGAGATAGGGGCGAGTTTTCTTTAGGAAGATACAAGAGTTTTAGAAGAGAAACTAAGGTAGCCATAGGATCCCGGACCCGGGAGGGAAAGGTAATGTTACCCCCATTAGACCCTTCCCCATATATGGGCACTTCCCACCCTTCTCTACCTAGTTTTTGAGCCAACCCTACCACATTTGCCTCTCCTACCTCAGAGCGAAATACCCTAGCCCCGAGAAGGGTAGCTATCTCATCGATTCTTAAGGAAGTGGGGTCATTTACAACGATCGCTCTGCGGCCAGGATTAAAAATTGAAGAGAAGGCATTGGGAGAAGTTTCCGTATTGGGTGCCGAAGAGTACCCTTTGCTTTTGTAATCTGCAAGCCAGAGCCGGTATGAAAGTTCTGCCATAACGGAGAGAGCAAACCCTTGTTGGGCTTCTAAGTTCTGTGCCCGAGGTGCGGAGTCAGGGGAATCTTTTTGTAGATACACTAGGTTGCCTCTATCGCCGTCGCAATCAGGGACATAACCGAATAAAAATCGGTTATCCTTACAGTATTGTTCTTCTAATCTAAGCCGGCACATTTCTAGGGCAGATCCTTCGGGTAAAATTTCATGGGCAAAAGCCCGAGGTGAGCTGTTTATGGTGTCTACCTGTATGCCTAGCTCTTGTAGGAGGGTTAGATCTATACTCAGGGATCGGGAACTCCCGTTAAAATCTATTACTACCCCGCATCCTTCTTTTTTAATGCCTTCCTGGAGTAGGTGGAAAATTCTTTGCTGCATCTGAGGATCTTCGGTTCCCGTACCCATGCGCAAGAGGAAGTCCCGGTACGCTTGTTCCGAATATCCCTTCCATTTATCAACCTCCTGGCAGTATTCCTGAATAATAGAATTGTTCAAGCTAGAAAGGCGGAAGAGGGCGTTAGCCATAAAAGCATCATCGGATACAAACGAGAGAAATAGCTGTATAAGAGTATTTGCCTCTGCCTGGTTCAGTACCCCCTCTCTTAGTCCGAACTTTACCCCATTGTAGCCGGTAGGGTTATGACTAGCCGATACATATACAAAACCGTCTATTTCCCGATTGGACTCTACGTAGGCTAACAGTTCCGGAATAGGAAGGATAAATAAATACCGGATTCTACATCCTTCAAGAGATAGGACATGAAGGAATATTTCAGCTATAAGAGGGCCGGTATAGCGAGTATCGATACCCAGGGCTATTAGGGGGGATGCATTCAAGGCAGATCTTCTTTTTTCTTTTAAGAAACGCGAAAATGCAAGACCCATGGCAC
>JBDNDI010000179.1:0-5908 GCA_046719195.1 Spirochaetales bacterium
TCCTGGGCCACGCACCCGATGGAATTTTCCAAAACGAAGCACAATAGCCCGCTCCCATTCTTCCATCTTCTGGACGGTTGGTGCGAAGAGTACAGCGAATGCTCCGAAACCTAGAGCAAGGCCTCCTTCTTCCACTCGTCCGATAGCTAAGAGGAGCCCTAGAAACAATAGAAACTTAACAGCAGTGCTCCAACGGGGTAAAAGGCTCATGATAAAAGAAGCTACAAGGGGCGTTCCTATTAGAATCCCTAGATCGGGTAAGGTAGGAACATATCCGTAATAGAATCGGCCAATCAACACAAAAAGGACCAGGAATCCTAACCCCGCAAGGCCTACGGCATCTAGCTCAAAATCTTTCTTTTTCTCAGTTTGAGCCACATTTTTAATTAAAGGATTCTTTTCTTCTTGTTGATTTTTTCCAACCTTTGAACTTTTAGCCTCTTTTTCCTTTTTAAATAGGATCATGCTCCCTCCTTAAACTCTTCGATTAATTTCGGTATTTCTTCTCGTTCCACTCCAAGAGAATCCATCTCTCGTAGAAAACGCCCAAGGCTTTCTTCTATTTTTTTTCTGCGCTCCTTCTCCTTCCTGTCAATCTCTTTATCTGAAACATAGGTGCCGCTACCCACCTGGGTAAGTACAATTCCCCGGATTTCCAGTTCATTGTACGCCTTAGCTATAGTATTGGGATTTATCTTCAGCTCTATGGCCAAGGCTCGAATAGTGGGAAGTTTATCACCCGGTAATAGACGCTTAGATAGAATCGCCTGTTCTATTTGCTGAATAATTTGCCGGTAAAAGGGCACGCCTGAAGCCCCATCCAGATAGATGGACAGCTGTCCCCCTACTCTTGTACTATTCATATAGTACAAATATAATTGTACTAGTACAATATGTCAATAGATCTTTTATTGTACTTCCCGATGTTGCCATCTATAAGAAAAATAGGTAAGTTTTTTCCAGGAGGATTTATGAAGCAGGTGGGTGAACAAGTGGCAAATTTTACCTTACAGGATGCAGAGGGTAAATCCGTATCCCTTTCCGATTTCGCAGGTAAAAAGAAAGTTATTTACTTTTATCCAAAGGATGATACACCGGGCTGTACCAAAGAGGCCTGTGGCTTTCGAGATTTGTACAGGGAAATTAGCTCTAAGGGAGCCGTCGTTATAGGTATTAGCGCCGATCCTGTAACCTCCCATGCAAAATTCCAGAGTAAGTACAATCTTCCCTTTATTCTGCTTTCCGACCCGGAAATGAAAATAATAATGGACTTTGGCGCTGCAGGTGAGAAAAAAATGTACGGGAAAACTTATTTCGGGATACTCCGGTCTACCTTTGTATTAGATGAACAAAACCGGATAACCCATGTATTTCCTAAAGTAAAACCCGAGGGACACGCAGAGGAAATCCTAAAAGCCCTGTAGGAGACTGAGGAGGCAAGAAACAGGGAATAGTATAGCTCACCTAAAACTAAAACAGCGGGGTTTTGTTTCCTTAGAAGCTCTGGACAAACTAAAAACTTTTTGTTATATATCTGTCGTATTCTGCATACAATTCCCTTTTAAGGAGCAAATATGGCAAAGAAAGACCTTCACATTGTCGTACTAGACGGGTATACCCTAAACCCCGGAGATAATCCCTGGACAGAGTTTGAAGCCCTTGGCAAGATCACTGTGTACGACCGCACTATTAACCCTGCGGACATTGTTCCCCGGAGTAAAGATGCAGATGTACTTATTACAAACAAAACTCCCATTACAAAAGAAACCATTGACCAGCTTCCTAAGCTAAAATATATAGGTGTTATTGCCACCGGCTACAATGTGGTAGATTTCAAGTATGCCCGAGCCAAAGGAATCCCTGTAACCAATATACCTGAATACGGTACTGTAAACGTGGCGCAGTTTACCTTTGCCCTTCTTTTAGAGCTCTGCCACCATGTAGGATATCATGATAGAGTTGTAAAAGAGGGCAAGTGGTCAAACCAACCTGACTTCTGTTTCTGGGACTATCCCTTAATCGAACTGTACGATCGTACGCTCGGAATTATCGGATTCGGTCGTATTGGACGTCGGGTAGGGGAAATCGGTCGGGCGTTTGGAATGAAAATCCTTGCCTACGATACCTACCGGCAGAATCCCCCTTCCTACCAGTTTGAATGGGCAGAGGTAGAAGATTTACTAAAACGTTCAGATGTAGTAAGTCTTCACTGTCCCCTTTTCCCAGAGAACACGGGGATGATCAACAAAAATACGTTGAAACTTATGAAAAAGTCTGCCTTCTTAATTAATGTTGCCCGAGGGGGACTCGTGGTAGATGAAGACCTAGCTGATGCCTTAAATAATGGGGTAATCGCCGGTGCGGCGCTGGATGTGGTTGGGTTTACCGAACCCCCTAAGGCAGACAATCCCCTATTAAAGGCAAAGAACTGCATTGTTACTCCCCATATTGCCTGGGCAACTTTAGAAGCACGAAAACGCCTGATGCATACGGCTGCAGAAAATCTCAAAGCCTTTCTCGAAGGCAAACCGCAAAATGTGGTGAATTAATCCTACATGCCCTAGATTTGATTTGTTTACTCTATACCATTCATCGCCCCGGTTTGTAAAAATCAGGGCGATTTTATTATTATTTTCTTTAATCTACTATATTTATTTTTTGCCTGCTCAAAATATGCTTTTCGACTTATATGCTCTAGCAACCATGGACAATACACAAAAACAAACCTCGATGGACTATTTCCTGTATTACGAATACGGTGGGGGACTCCTGGTGGAGCTAGCCTTACCGAATCCGGAATAATTTCGTATTCCTTCCCATCAATAGCTATACTCTTACCTTCACATAAAAATATGTAAGGGAGCGAAACCACCTGGATCCATTGTGTGTGTACCCAGAATAAAATCTTCTGCACCCATGTCTTCCTTACATTCTCATAGAAAGAAAGGCGAAGGCAAGAAAAATGGGTCGATAACAGGCGTACGTCCGTAGAGACGGAGTAACCCTCCCAAGGGCATCTCTTTAAGGTTTGGCTACCATTAGTACGTTGGAAGCATTAACGATGGGAGTAGTTTCCCCTGCTCCTAAGAAACCTCCTAGGATGTGGGCTTCCCCTTTATCTCCTTTGGTTTTTAACTGAGGTTTTCTTCTTTAAAAAGGGTAATAGAGCTACTATCGATAGAACAGCAGGAAATATCTTTCCTCCACATGGTTTCGGCTTCTAAAACATACCCTTGTACCGATAGATCCACCCTTCGCACAGGGCCCAAGAAGCGGTCCCTAAGAACTGAACAGGAAAACTCTTTGGGATTTTCAGAAGGAGAAGGAGAGCGTGCATATACGGAAATAGCTTCCGGCCGGATTAAGGCAATACAGGATTGCCCAATAGTAAAACCTTGGGTGTTGCAAGGAAGCTTTCCAAAGGGGGTTTCAAGGGAATAGGAATCTAAGATACGACTTTTTACTAAATTAGACCTACCTACAAAACGAGCAACTTCAATGGTTTTCGGATGATCATACAGGTTTTTGGGTGTATCCACTTGAACGAGTTTTCCATCCTTTAGAAATGCTACTCTATCGGCAATGGAAAGAGCTTCTTCCTGATCGTGGGTAACATGGATTGTCGTAATTCCATTCTGTCTTTGAAGCGAACGTATTTCATCCCTCATTTCTATTCTCAATTTCGCATCTAAAGCAGATAGAGGTTCATCTAACAGTAACGCATTCGGATGAAACACCAAAGCACGGGCTAAAGCTATGCGTTGCTGCTGTCCACCGCTTAGAGTTTGCGGAAGTCTATCGGCAAACGCTTCCAGCCCTACCCTCTGAAGCATCTCTTTTGCCTTTCTTATCCGGTCCCCCTTGGGAACTCCCCGAACTTTTAAGGGGTAAGCAACATTTTCTGCCGCAGTCATCAGAGGGAAAAGGGCATAGGATTGAAATACGACTCCCAAATTCCGCTTAGAAGGAGGAAGATTTTGCACTGCCTGTTTCCCCATTACTAAAGTACCTTTTTGGGGCAGTTCAAATCCAGCGATCAGTTTTAATAGGGTGGTTTTCCCAGAGCCAGAGGATCCAATTATCGCTAAAAGTTCCCCTTCCTTTATTTCTAAATTGATATCAAATACTCCGTAAGGTGAACGGGGATAGGTAAATGTTAGGTCCTGCAACTGTATGTTCATAAAGCCTGCTTCCTTTCATGAAAAGTACCGGTAGGAGCACCGGTGCCAAGGAGGGATGCGACTGTGGAAAGGACAAGTAATATTACTGTTGCTGCACATGCAAATCCTGAAGCATTGTAGAAAGACTGTAGAAGCACTATAGGATAGGTTCGGTTAAGAAACCCTGCAATTAAATTACTCAATTGGAACTCCCCTATGGAAAGGGCTGCTACGGTAAATAAACCCGAAAGAATACTATGTCTTAAGGTAGGAACCACAACATGTAAAAATCGTTGAATAAATCTAGCACCCAGCGAATCGGCCGCTTGTTCCAACTGTATGAGTCCTAAATGCCAAATATCGCCTATTAAGGTTTGCACCATATAGGGAAGAGTTGAAACGACGTGCCCCATAATTAACAACCAGGTTGTACCTAAATAGGGAAAAGCATCGGAAGAAAACAAAATTATATATCCAAAAGCCACCACCATGGGAGGGGCTGCTAGGGGCATTAGATGTAAGAGCCGTGTAATAAATTGGGTTTTTTTAATTTTACCTCTTTCCATTCCATAGGCCATAGGGAGGCCAATAACAACCACCAGGAAGCAAGTCGCAAGTGCGACTAAGAGACTTACCCAAAAAGCCCGTTGGAAACTAGGGTCTGTAGCTACATTAATGTACCAGTGGAGGGAAAAACCTTCGGGTAATAGGGTATTCGTCCATTTTTCCCCAAAGGAGCCTACAAAGAGCAAAATCATGGGAAGCAGTAAATACAGCAGATAGAAACCAAGAATCATCCTTGGGCCTCCTTACGCCAGGAAGCAAAAATTTCGCCAAAGGACATTACCAGGGTGCCTACACTTAATAAAATAACCGAAAGTGCGGCGGCCAAGGGGAAATCTGAACCGACATCACTTATTTTACTGTATAGTAATAGAGGAAGTATATTTAGTTGAGTTCCTGTTAAGGCAAGAGCAGTACCATACGCTCCAAACGAAACAGAGAACACCAAACAAAATGCAGAAGCTATTGCGGGAAGAATTTCTGGAAGTAAGATTTCAAATACCTGGCGTATTTTACCGGCTCCAAAAGATTCTGCCGCCAACAATTTTCGGGTGTCGAAATTTAATAGCACCGGCAGGAGATTAAACACTACTCTAGGGATCAGGTAATAACAATAGGCAAAAGATAACCCTATAGGACTATATATAAATCGGGAAAAAGCCGCTGGATCAACTCCGATTCTTGCAAGAATAAGGGTAAAAAACCCGGCTCGTCCGAAAGTTAATATAAAACCATAGGCAACTACCATACCTGAAAAAGTAAGGGGCAGAGAAATAAGAAGCATAAGAAAGTTACGGATCCTCGCACTCAGTTTTACCATCCGCAAGGCAATAAGGAAACCCGATAGTAAAGATACCGCTGAAGCAGAAAAACTTAATACCAGGCTACCCCATAGCCCTCGGAAAAAAAGAGAATCCTGAAATAACCTAGTAAACGCATCTCCCCCACCTTCCATAAAGCTAGTTAAGAGCACTACTAGGAGTGGGAATAAGAAAAATCCAATTAGCAAAAATATCCCCGGAAGGGATAAGGCAAAGTACCCTACCGGGGATGAAGAAAATACACGTCTCATATATAAAATTACTTACCCAACACTGCCTCTGCCCAAAGTTTATCCACCTCTGCTTTTCTCTCCGCTGCTTTGTATAAATCTAAAGGTATAACCTGGGGTGCAGGAGGCATTT